>DASTGK010000354.1:0-6980 GCA_035719085.1 Anaeromyxobacteraceae bacterium | reverse complement strand
CGCGCCGGGGGAGCTCCCGTGAGCGCTCCGGCGGCGGGCGCGGCGCCGCGGTCGGCGCGCCAGCGGTTCGGCGCCACGGTCGGCTGGCCGCGCATGTGGCGCGCCCTCGGCCCCGGCGGCCGGCTGGCGACGACCCTGGCGGCGGTGGCCGCCCTGGTCTCGGCCGGCACCGTCCTCCTCTTCCTCGGCGACGTCTCCCGCCTCGAGGCCCACCTCGCGGCGGCCGCCTGGCGCACCGCGGCGGTGGCGGCCGTCTCCATCGCCGCGGCGGCGCTGGCGCTCCTGCTCCTGCTGCGCGCGCTCGCCGAGCGGAACGCGCGGCTCGCCGAGGCGCTCGCCGAGGCCGGGCGCGAGCGGGAGGCGCGCCGCGCCGAGCTCGAGACCATGCAGGCGCTCGTCGACTCGATGGTGGACGGCCTCATCTTCGTCGACGCGCGCGGCCACGTGGCCCTCGTCAACCAGGCGGGGCGCGTCCTCAAGAACCTGACCGGCGGGCCGGGGCGCCACGTGAAGGACTGCCACCCGCGCGCCACGCACCAGGTGCTGGACCGCGTCATGGGCTACCTCGAGGCCGGCGACGGCGGCGGGCCGGCCCACTCGATCATCAAGGAGAAGGAGGGGCGCTACGAGACCACCTACGCCCCGGTCCGCTCCCCCGCCGGCGAGTACCTCGGCACGGTGATGGTCATCCGCGACATCGCCGAGCGGCGCCACCTGGAGACGCGGCTGCTCGACGCCGAGCGGCTCTCCGGCCTGGGGCAGATGTCGGCCCAGATCGCCCACGAGCTGCGCAACCCGCTCAACGCCATCGACGGCGCGGCCCAGTACCTGGCGCGCCGGCTCTCCGGCGACGCCGAGGTGACCGAGTACGCGGCGCTCATCGGCGAGGAGGTGCAGCGGGTCAACCGCTTCGTGGCCGCGCTGCTGCAGGTGGCCCGGCCGGCCGACCCGGTCTTCGCGCCGGCCGCCGTCAACCGGGTGCTGCGCGAGGCGGCCCAGAAGGCGGCGCTGGCGCGCGGCCTGCCCGCCGACACGGTGCGGCTCGACCTCTCGCGCGAGGTGCCGCCGCTCGACGTCGACGCGCCCAAGGTCGCCGAGGCGGTGGTCAACCTGCTCGGCAACGCCTTCGACGCCGGCGGCCGGGAGCCGCCCGAGGTGGCGAGCCGCTTCGAGGCGGCGGGCGGCGAGGGCACCGTGGTCGTCGAGGTGCGCGACCGCGGCTGCGGCATCCCCGAGGAGCAGCTCGACGAGGTGCGGCGCCCGTTCGTCACCACCAAGGAGCACGGCACCGGGCTCGGCCTGGTCATCGTGCAGCGCGCCGTGGAGCTGCACCGGGCGCGCTTCGCCCTGGCGCGGCGCGAGGGGGGCGGCACGGTGGCGACGCTCCGCTTCCCGGTGCGGCGCGTGGCGGCGGCGATCGCGCCGGCGGAGGTCGCATGAGCAAGGAGGGGCTGGTGCTGGTCGTGGACGACGACCCGGGCACCCGCAAGGTGGCGCGCGCCAACCTGGCGCTGGAGGGGTTCGAGGTGCTCGTCGCCTCGTCGGGCGCCGAGGCGCTGGCGCGGCTGGCCGAGGCCGACCCGCTGGCCATGGTCTCCGACCTGATGATGCCGGACCTGGACGGCATCGCGCTCATGGAGCGCGTCCACGCCGACCGCCCCTCGCTGCCGGTGGTGCTGGTGACGGCCAACGCCACGGTGGAGACGGCCGTGCAGGCCATGCGCAAGGGGGCGCTGCACTACCTGACGAAGCCCATCCGCTTCGACGAGCTGGCGCTGGTGCTGCGCCACGCGGTGGCCCACGAGCGGGCCCGGCGCGACCTGGAGCGGCTGCGCGGCGAGCTGGAGAAGGCCGGCGGCTTCGAGGAGCTGGTGGGCGACTCGCCGGCCATGCGCGAGGTCTTCCGCGTCGTCGAGCAGGTGGCCGGCGCCGACGCCACCGTGCTCCTGCGCGGCGAGACGGGCACCGGCAAGGAGCTGGTGGCGCGCGCCCTCCACCGCCGCTCGCCGCGGCGCGAGCGCCCCTTCGTGGCGGTCAACTGCACCGCGGTGCCGAAGGAGCTGATGGAGTCGGAGTTCTTCGGCCACGAGAAGGGGGCCTTCACCGGCGCCACGGCGCGCCGCCACGGCCGCTTCGAGCAGGCCGACGGGGGCACGCTCTTCCTCGACGAGGTGGGCGACCTCGAGCCGGGCATCCAGGCGAAGCTCCTGCGCGCCCTGCAGGAGCGCGAGATCACCCGCGTCGGCGCCGAGCGGGCCGAGAAGGTGGACGTGCGCATCGTGGCGGCCACCAACCGCGACCTCGAGGCGCTGGTGAAGGAGGGGCGCTTCCGCGACGACCTCTACTACCGGCTCAACGTCATCCCGCTGCGGCTGCCGCCCCTGCGCGAGCGGCCGAGCGACCTGCCGGCGCTCATCGACCACGCCCTCCGCTCCTTCGCCGAGCGGTACGGCCGGCCGGTGCCGCCGCCGCCGCCGGAGCTCCTGGCGGCGGCGCGGGCCTACCCCTGGCCCGGCAACGTGCGCGAGCTGCGCAACCTGTGCGAGAGGGCCGCGCTCATGGGCTGGGCGGCGGTGGCGCCCCTGCTCGGCCAGGCGTCGTCCCCGGGGCCGTCGCTGGCGGCGCCGGCCGACTTCTCGCTGCCGCTCCTCGACGCCCGGGCGCGGCTCGTCGAGCGGTTCGAGCGCGAGTACCTGACCCGCCTCCTCAAGGACCACCGCGGGCGGGTGGGCGAGGTGGCCCGGGCCGCCGGCATCGCCGAGCGGAACCTGTACGAGAAGATGAAGGCGTACGGGCTGAGCCGCGAGGACTACCGCTAGCGGCGTCGGACCCTGCCATCCGAACCGGACGCGGCGGTCCGATGCACCGCAGCGTCCGCTGACCCCCGCGCGGGGACGGGCCCCGTCCTGTCGCGCCCTTGCGCCCGGCGGGGCGGCTGGCAAGCGGCTTGCGAGGTCGACCCAGCGTCGACGTCCGCTTTGGACCCGTCAGGTTCGCGGGCGGCCCCGCCTGCCCGGTACCCGCACCGGGGCGGCGGGTCTACCGTTCGCACCGTTCGCGCCTCACCCCCAGCACGGAGACCCGCACCATGATCTCGCTCGTCCTCACCCTGGCGCTGGCCGCCGGGCCCGCCGCGCCCGCCAAGGCGAAGCCGGCCAAGGCGCCCAAGGCCGACGCCTGCGTCGCCTGCCACACCAAGACCTCGCCCAACATCGTCGCCGACTGGAAGGCCTCGAAGCACTCCGGCATGGGCGTCGGCTGCACCGACTGCCACGGCGCCGACCACGACGCGGCCGCCAACGCCAAGCAAGCGAAGATGCCCACGCCCGACACCTGCGGCGGCTGCCACGAGTCGCAGGTGGCCGGCTTCAAGAAGGGCAAGCACGCCTTCGCCTGGGCCGCGGTGAAGGCCATGCCGACCTTCCACTACCAGGCGCTCGCGGTCCGCGAGGGGCTGAAGGGCTGCGGCGGCTGCCACAAGCTCGGCCTCAAGAGCGAGGCCGAGGCCAAGGAGCTGCGCGAGGTGGCCGGCGGCTACGGCGTCGCCTCCTGCGACGCCTGCCACACGCGCCACCTCTTCTCCAAGGCCGAGGCGCGCCAGCCCGAGGCCTGCAAGACCTGCCACATGGGCTTCGATCACCCGCAGTGGGAGATGTACGACTCGTCGAAGCACGGCGTCCGCAACGACCTGAAGCGGACGAAGAGCATCCCCGACACCGCCGCCGCCCCCACCTGCCAGGGCTGCCACATGCAGGAGGGCAACCACGAGGTCCGCACCGCCTGGGGCTTCCTGGCCGTCCGGCTGCCCATGCCGGAGGGTGACCCGCAGTGGACGGCCGACCGCGCCACCATCCTGCAGGGGCTCGGCGTGCTCGACCCGAAGGGCCAGCCGACCGGCCGGCTCGAGGTGGTGAAGGCCGCCGACGTCGCCCGCCTGTCGCAGGAGGCGTTCGACAAGGAGCGGACCAAGATGCTCGACACCTGCACCAGGTGCCACGGCGCGAGCTTCGCCAAGGAGCAGCTGAAGCAGGCCGACGGCCTGATCCGCGACGTCGACCACCTCATGGCCGAGGCCATCCGCGTGGTGGCCGGGCTCTACCAGGACGGCACGCTGGCCAAGCCGTCGAGCTACGCCTACGCCTTCCCCGACCTGCTCACCTTCCACGACGCGCCGACGCCGGTGGAGCAGAAGCTCTTCGTCATGTTCCTCGAGCACCGCATGCGCGCCTTCCAGGGCGCCTTCCACGCCAACCCGGACTACGTGACCTGGTACGGGTGGAGCGAGATGCAGCGCGACCTCGCCGAGATCAAGGCGGCGGCCGAGGAGCTGCGCCGGGCCAGGAAGGTGGACGCGAAGCTCGAGGCGATGGCCGCCCCGGCGGCCAAGAAGTAGCGATCCGCGGCCTCCGGGCCGGAGCCGGCGGGCGTCCTCCTCGAGGGGGCGCCCGCCGTTCACTTCTGGTCGGCGATCGACGGCTGGCGGCCCCGTTCCCCGGCCCTCTCCCCCGATGGGGGAGTGGCGCGGAACGCCTTCCTTTCCCCCGGGTGAGCTTCCACACTTGGGGGAGACTCGGCACTCGCCGGAGGGGACCCCATGTCGTCGACTCGCCTCGCGCTCGCACTCGCCTGCCTCGCGGCGCTCGCCGGCCCAGCGGCCGCCCGCGCCCAGGAGGGCGGCGAGAGGAACGCCTGCGCCGCCTGCCACGAGCGGCTCCAGCCGGGCATCGTCTCCGACTGGCGGCTCTCCAAGCACTCGCGGGTGCAGGTCGGCTGCGAGGCCTGCCACGGCACGCTCCACACCCGCGCCGAGGACGCCGCGCTGGCGCGCCGCCCCACGCCCGAGACCTGCCAGAAGTGCCACGAGCTCCAGGTGGCCCAGTTCCGCCGCGGCAAGCACGCCCGCGCCTGGGCCGCGGTGAAGGCGCTGCCGACCTTCCACCACCGCGGGCCGCTGATCGTCGACGATCCCACCGGCTGCGCCGAGTGCCACCGCATCGGCCTCAAGACCGAGGCCGAGACGGCCGCGCTCGCCAAGGCCGGCGCCGCCCGCGGCATGGCGAGCTGCGACGCCTGCCACACCCGCCACCTCTTCTCCCCCCTCGAGGCCCGCCAGCCGGAGGCCTGCAAGACCTGCCACGGCGCGCTCCAGTACGACGCCTGGGCCTCCTCCAAGCACGGCACCCGCCACGTCCTCCAGCTCGAGGGGCGGCTCCCCTCCGACGCCGCGGCGCCCACCTGCCAGGTCTGCCACCTGCAGAACGGCGACCACGGGGTGCGGACGCCGTGGGGCAACCTGGGGCTGCGCCTGCCCCTGCCCGAGGACGAGGGCTGGGCCGCCGACAAGCGGACGCTCTTCGTGGCGCTCGGCGTCCTCGACGCCAAGGGCGCCGAGGGGCCGCGCTTCGACGCCTTCCAGGACGCGGCCATCGCCCACCTCGACCGGATCGACTACCAGAACGAGCGCTTCAAGCTGACCCAGGCCTGCCGCCAGTGCCACGCGGTCGGCTTCATCCGCGAGCAGCTCGACCGGCGCGACGGCCTGGTGCGCAAGGCCGACGCCCTGTGCGCGCGCGCGGTGCGCGAGGTGGCGGCGCTCTACGACGAGGGCGCGCTCGAGAAGAAGGGGAAGGGCCCCTTCCCCGACCTGGTGAAGGCGCCGGCCGGGGCCCCGGTGGAGCGGCGCCTGGCCGACATGATCTTCGACCACCGCTCGAAGCTCATGGCGACCGCCTTCCACCTCTCGCCCGAGTCGACCACCTGGATGTCGGAGCTGGAGCGCGACTTCTTCGAGATCGAGGTGCTGGCCGACCAGGCCCGCGCCGCCCGCGCCGCGCCGGCCAGGGCGGGCGCGCCGAAGAAGCCGTAGCCGCAGCGCTCATCAGCGCAGCTGGCCGACTACGCTCCGCCCGGTGCCGGCGGCGACGCCGAGCCACTCGGCCACCGTCGCCCCGAGGTCGGCGAAGGAGTCGCGCGTGCCGAGCGGCCCGCCGCCGCGCCCCGGCGCGTGGACCAGCAGCGGCACGTACTCGCGCGAGTGGTCGGTCCCCGGCGTGGTGGGATCGCAGCCGTGGTCGGCGGTGACGAGGCAGAGGTCGTCCGGGCCGAGCTTGCCGAGCAGCCGCGGCAGCCAGCGGTCGAGCTCCTCGAGCGCCCGCCCGTAGCCGCGCGGGTCGTTGCGGTGGCCGTAGAGCATGTCGAAGTCGACCAGGTTGACGAAGAGCAGGCCGCGGTCCACCCGGTCGAGCAGGGCGTCGGTGCGGCGCAGCCCGTCGGCGTTCCCCTCGGTGTGGACCTCCTCGGTGATGCCGCGGCGGTCGAAGATGTCCGGGATCTTGCCGACGCCCACGACCGGCACCCCGGCGTCGACCAGCCGCTCGAGCACGGTGCGGCCCGGCGTGGCGATGGCGAAGTCCTTGCGGTGGTAGGTGCGGACGTAGCGCCCCGGCTCGCCGACGAACGGGCGGGCGATGACGCGGGCCACGCGCCACGGGTCGAGCAGCCGCCGCGCCGTGCGGCACCAGGCGTAGAGCGTCTCGAGCGGCACCGTCGCCTCGTGGGCCGCCACCTGGAAGACCGAGTCGGCCGAGGTGTAGACGATGGGCTTCCCGGTGCGCTGGTGCTCCTCGCCGAGCCGCGCCACGATCTCGGTGCCGCTCGCCACCTCGTTGCCGAGCACGCCGGGCGCGCCCGTCTCGCGCACGAAGGCGTCGACCAGCTCCGGCGGGAAGCCGCGCGGGAAGGTGCGCAGCCCCTCCCGGAGCACGACGCCCATCATCTCCCAGTGGCCGGTGATGGTGTCCTTGCCCTCCGACCGCTCGGCCATCTTGCCGTGGAAGCCGGCGGGCGCGGGGTCGGCGGGCACGCCGAGGATCGAGGTCGTGTGCCCGAGCCCGAGCCGGCCGAGGTTGGGCAGGGCGAGGCCGCCCACCGCGCGGCTCGTGTTGCCGAGCGTGTCCGAGCCGGCGTCGCCGTACGCGGCC
>DASTGK010000353.1:0-7896 GCA_035719085.1 Anaeromyxobacteraceae bacterium | reverse complement strand
GCGCCTTCGCGGCCACGGCCGCCGGCGCCGGTGCGGCCGCAGGGGGCGCGGGCGCGTCGTGGAAGTCGGAGAGGTCGACGTCCTCCCCCTCGTGGTGCTGCGGCCCGCCCGCCGCCGCAGGGCCGGCCGCGGTGGCGCCTGGGCGCGCGGTCGCGGCCGGCGCCCCGAAGTCGGAGAGGTCGACGTCCTCGCTCTCAGCTGCCGCCTTCCCACCCTTGGCCGCCGGGGCCGGCGCCGCGGGACCGCGCCGCCGCGCCCTCTCGAGGTCGCGCCGGTAGGTCCCCTCCTCCCGCTCGCGCGCGCTCCGCTGCCAGAGCCGCTCGTAGGAGAGGAAGCGCGCGTAGAGCGTCTGGATGCGAAAGCGCAGCCCGGTGTTCCGGGTGAACTTCTCCTTGAGCCGCAGGACCTTCTTCTTCAGCTCGTCGCGCCACTTGTTCGGCTCGCGCAGCTCGACGCCGAGGAAGTACATCTCGTACTTCACCTTCAGCTCCTCGACCTCGGCCTCGATCCGGCTGCACTCGTCGGCGAGGTCGTCGCCGGCGGTGCGCGCGCGGCCCGACGCGTCGGGCGACGCGCCGCGGAGGTCGGCGGGGGGCTTCGGGGGCGGGGCGGCCACGCCGCGAGTCTATCGGCGCCGGCCGGGGGCGATCAACGGTCTGCGCCCTACGCCGTCGCCTCGGCGGCGAGCGCCTGGCGCCGGCGCCACCCGGAGGCGAAGAGCGCGGCGCCGATGACGAAGATCACGAGCGACGTCCAGGTGCCGACGCCGAGCCCGAGGATCATCCCGCGCTCCACGTCGCCGCGGAAGCTCTCCACGGTGCTGCGGAGCACGGCGTAGAGCATGAGCCAGGTGGCGAGCACCTGCCCGTTGAACTTCTTGCGCGGCCGGACCACCAGCACGAGCAGGAGGAAGAGGCCGAGCTCGCCGAACGACTCGTAGAGCTGCGTCGGGTGGAGCGGCAGCGTCGCCGTCCGGTCGGGCGTGAGCAGCTCCGCCGGGTTGGGCCGGTTGACGAAGGTCTGGTAGGCGAGCGACTCGGGCGGGAAGCTCGCCAGCCAGGGCTCGTGGCCGTGCGCCACGTCGCCCCAGCAGCACCCGGCGGCGAAGCAGCCGAGCCGGCCGAAGAAGTGGCCGATGGCCACCGACGGGATCATCGAGTCGGCGTGGGCCAGGAAGTCCATGCGGTGGCGCCGCATGTAGACGAAGGCGGCGAGGACGGCGCCGATGAAGCCGCCGTAGAAGACGAGGCCGCCCTCCCAGATGGCGAGCACCCGCGGGATGCGGCCGACCGGCGTCGAGACGAGGAAGCTCCCGGCGCCGAAGTAGTCGCCCCAGTTGACGAGGATGAAGTAGACGCGGCTCCCCACCAGCGCCGCCACCAGGATCCAGAAGGCCAGGTCGGCGATCTGCTCCGGGTCCTGGCCGCGCCGCTTGGCCTCGCGCTGCGCCAGCCAGATGCCGACGATGAAGCCGGTGGCGATGAGGAGGCCGTAGGTGTGGAGCGGCAGCCGGATCTCGCCGTCGAGCAGCCCGGCGCGCCAGAGGAAACCGGCGATGGCCAGGAGCCCCACGATGACGACGGAGTCGTCCTTGACCGCCTCGAGGATGGTGACCTCCTCGCCCGCGGCCTTGGCGCGCCGCAGGGAGGCGACGGCGCGGCCGACGATGAAGAGGAGGGCGGCCGCCACGACGACCGGCTTCGCCAGGTAGACCGGGATGACGATGGTGAAGAGGATGGGGAGCATCGTGCTTTCGTGAGAAGGCGCGAGGGCGCCGGATCATTCCCGGAGGGCGACCGGGTCCTTCTTGGGGGCCGGGTGGAGCACCAGCATGGCCACGCCGACCACGATGAAGGAGTCGGCCACGTTGAAGGTGGGCCAGTAGAGGTCCGGCCGGTTCCACCAGTACCAGTCGACGAAGTCGATGACGTAGCCGCGCGCCAGCCGGTCGAGGAAGTTGCCGAGCGCCCCGGTCAGGACGAAGGCCAGCGCCACCTGCAGGAAGCGCTGCTCCCGCTCCAGCCGCCGGAAGTAGACGAGGATGAAGCCGACCGCGGTGAGCGTGATGAGCCCGAAGAGGCGGCTCCGCGCCGACTCGGAGAGGCCGCGGAAGAGCCCCCAGGCCGCCCCGGGGTTCTCGGCGTAGCGCATGCGCCACATGGGCGCCCAGACCACGTGCGGCTCGGTGGCGTAGGCCTCGAGGTGGCGGAGCGCGTAGAAGCCCCTCAGCCGGTCGCCGACCGAGCCCTGGCCGCGGTCGAGCACCGTGGTGAGCCGCTCCACCGCCAGGTACTTCGAGCCCTGGTCGGCGAGGAGCCCCAGCGCGAGGATGAGGAGGAGGATGCGCCACTTGCTCATGCGCGCCTCCCTCACCCGAGCGCCGCGACGCACTTGCCGCACAGGGTCGGGTGGGCCGCGCTCTTCCCGACCTCCTCCGACTGCATCCAGCAGCGGGCGCACTTGGCGCCCGGCGCCTGGGCCACGGTGACGGCGAGCGGCCCGTCGGCGAGCACCACCTTGGAGACGATGAAGAGCGTGGCGAGCTCGTCCCTGGCCGACTCGAGGAGCGCGCGCTGCTCCCCCTCGGCGGCGACGGTCACGGAGGCCTCGAGGCTCTTGCCGATGAGCTTCTGCTCGCGGGCCCGCTCGAGCGCCTGCTGCACCGCGGCGCGCACCTCGAAGAGCTTGCCGTAGCGCGCCTCGAGCGCGTCGGCGGCGGCCGGGCGCGGCCGGAGCGGCAGGCCGGCGAGGAACACCGACTCGGCCGGCTTGCCGGGCAGGTAGCCCCAGGCCTCGCTCGCCGTGAAGGAGAGGATGGGCGCGAGGCAGGCCATGAGGTCGTGGGCCACCCACCAGAGCACCGTCTGAGCGCTCCGCCGCGCCTTGCCGTCCTTCCTCGCGGTGTAGAGCCGGTCCTTGACGATGTCGAAGTAGAGGGCCGAGAGCTCCACGGCGCAGAGCTGCACGGTGGCGTGGTAGGCCACGTGGAACTCGTACTCCTCGTAGGCCGCGTGGACCTTCTGCTCCCAGGCGGCGAGGCGGGCGAGCGCCCAGCGGTCGAGCGGCTCGAGCTCCTCGACCGGCACGGCGTCCCTGGCCGGGTCGAAGCCGTCCACCGCGCCGAGCGCGTAGCGGATGGTGTTGCGGATCTTGCGGTAGCCCTCGGCCAGGCCGCCGAGGATCTGCTCGGAGAGGCTGATGTCGTCGCGGTAGTCGCTCGCCGCCACCCAGAGCCGCAGCACGTCGGCGCCGTACTTCTTGATGATCTCGTCCGGCTCGATGCCGTTGCCGGCGCTCTTCGACATCGCCTTGCCGTGCGCGTCGAGGATGAAGCCGTGGGTGAGGACGGCGCGGTAGGGCGCCTGGCCGCGGATGGCGACGCTGGTGAGGAGCGCCGAGTGGAACCAGCCGCGGTGCTGGTCCGAGCCCTCGAGGTAGAGGTCGACCGGGGCGCCGAGCGCCGGGTTGCGCTCCGCCACCGCCGCCCAGCTGACGCCCGAGTCCCACCAGACGTCGAGGATGTCCTGCTCGCGGCGGAAGGCGGCGCCCTGGCACTTCGGGCAGGTCTCGCCCTGGGTGAAGTCGGCCGGGGCGCGCCGGTACCAGGCCTCGATCCCCTCCGCCTCGAAGGCGTCGGCCACCCGCCGCATCACCGCCGGCGAGACGAGCGGCTCGGAGCAGCCCTCGCAGTAGAAGACCGGGATGGGCACGCCCCAGGTCCGCTGGCGCGACAGGCACCAGTCGGGCCGGTTCTCGATCATGTTGTAGATGCGGTCGCGGCCCCAGCGCGGGATCCAGCGCACCCGGTCGATCTCGGCGAGCGCCTGCTTGCGCATCCCCTGGTTGTCGAGCGAGAGGAACCACTGGTCGGTGGCGCGGAAGACCACCGGCTTGTGGCAGCGCCAGCAGTGCGGGTAGCTGTGGCGCAGCGTGGCCGAGGGGTCGGAGAGCAGGTGGCCCGACGCCTTCAGGTCGGCGACGATCTGGGCGTTCGCCTCGAAGATCTTCTTGCCGGCGTACGGCCCGGCGGCCTCGGTGAAGACGCCGGCGCCGTCGACCGGGTTGAGGACCTCGAGGCCGTACTTCATGCCGACCTGGTAGTCCTCGGCGCCGTGGCCCGGCGCGGTGTGGACGAGGCCGGTGCCGGCGTCGAGCGTGACGTGCTCGCCGAGGATGACCGGCGAGACGCGCCCCATGAACGGGTGCTGGTAGCCGAGCCCCTCGAGCTGCCGCCCCTCGAAGTAGGCGAGCACCCGCTCCGGGTGGGCCAGGTGGGCCACTGCCACGGTGCCGCCGCCGCCCGTCGCCGCCTCGTGGGCCGAGGGCGAGTGGGGCACCGGCACGTCCTTCGAGACGAGCTCGCCGGGGGCGCACTCGGCGAGGAAGGTGGCGAGCAGGTCCTTCGCCACCACCACCACCGTGCCGGCGAGGTCGTAGGCGACGTAGGTGAGGTCCGGGTGGGCGGCCACCGCCAGGTTGGCGGGCAGCGTCCACGGGGTGGTGGTCCAGATGACGAGCCGCGCCCGGCGGCCGGCCAGCTTGGGGTCCGGCAGCGGCGCGACGAGGTCGAAGGCGACGTGGATGGAGGGGGAGACGTGCTCCTCGTACTCCACCTCGGCCTCGGCGAGCGCCGTCCGGTCGGTGACGCACCAGTAGACCGGCTTCTTGCCGCGGAAGAGGAAGCCCTTCTCGGCCGCGCGCGCCAGCGCCCGCACCGTGTCGGCCTCGTAGCCCTTCGCCATGGTGGCGTAGGGCGTCTCCCAGCGGCCGAAGACGCCGAGCCGCTTGAAGCCCTGGCGCTGCCGGTCGATCCACTTCGAGGCGTAGGCGCGGCAGGCGCCGATGATGGCCGCCCGGTCCATCTCGCGCTTCTTCGGGCCGAGCTCCTTGTCGACCTTGAGCTCGATGGGCAGGCCGTGGCAGTCCCAGCCCGGCACGTAGTCCGCCACCTCGCCCTTCTGGTTGCGGTACTTCACCACCAGATCCTTCAGGATTTTGTTGAGGGCGTGGCCGATGTGGATGTCGCCGTTGGCGTACGGCGGCCCGTCGTGCAGGACGAACTTCTTCGCCCCGGGGCGCGCGGCGTTCTGGGCGAGCACCTTCTCGTAGATCCCCGACGACTCCCACTCGCGCAGGATCTCCGGCTCCCGCTGGGCCAGGTTGGCCTTCATGGGGAAGTCGGTCTTCGGCAGCTGGATCGTGTCCTTGTAGTCCACGTTTGTCCTCGGAAAGACAGCGGTTCTAACAGCGCCGGGCGCGCCGATCAACGAACCGTCGACGGCGCCCCGGCACTCCCCGCCGCCCGCCGGGCCGTCGCGTTGCGGCCGGCGCCGCCCGGGGCTACCCTCCCGGCGGAATGGCGACCCCGAAGCGGCGAGCGGCGAAGTCCGCGCCCCGCCCCCGCCGCGCCGCCCCGCGCAAGCTCGGCGTCGGCATCCTCTCCCGCAACCCGAAGCTCTACTCCACCCGCCGGCTCGTCGAGGCGGCCCGCGCCCTGGGCCACGCGCCGCGCGTCCTCGACACGCTCCGCTGCGACATGGTGCTCGGCCGCGATCGGCCGCGCATCTTCTACCGGGGGGAGGAGCTCGAGCCGCGCGACCTGCACGTCGTCATCCCGCGCATCGGCGCCTCCATCACCGGCTACGGCCTCGCGGTGGTGAACCAGCTCGACCTCATGGGCGTGCCGGTGCTCGCGAGCGCGGTGCCGGTGGCCCGCTCCCGCGACAAGCTCAGGGCGCTGCAGCTCCTCTCCCGCTTCGGCATCGACATCCCGCGCACCGCCATGGTGCGCTACCGCGACGAGGTCCCGGCGGCGGTGCGGATGATCGGCGGGCTCCCCTGCATCATGAAGCTCATCCAGGGGACGCAGGGCGTCGGCGTCATGATCGCCGCCACCATGGCCGAGGTGGAGGGCATGCTCGACACGCTCTGGAAGCTCGGCCAGGAGATCATCCTGCAGGAGCTGGTGGCCGAGTCGCGCGGACGCGACGTGCGGGCGCTCGTCATCGGCGACCGGGTGGTGGCGGCCATGCGGCGCACCGCCCGCGCCGGCGAGTTCCGCTCCAACATCCACCGCGGCGGCGAGGCGGCGGCGTTGGAGCTGCCGCGCGAGTTCGCCGAGGCGGCGGTGAAGGCGACGCGCGTCATGGGGCTCGAGGTGGCCGGCGTCGACATGCTCGAGTCGCGCACCGGCCCCAAGATCATGGAGGTCAACTCGTCGCCCGGGTTCGAGGGGCTCGAGGAGGCCACCGGCGTCGACATCGCCACGCTCTACGTGCGCCACGCCGTCGAGTTCGCCCACGGGCGCACCTCCGGCTACGCGGGCGGCCACCTCGTCTCGGCGTGAGCGGGGGTCACGGCCGGGCCGAATCGGCCCGGTGCGCCGGGGCGCGGCGGGCCCGAACCGGCCTGATCTGCGGCCCCCGAGCGTGGCACGGGGCGTGCTCTCCCGACGGGTTGCAGGATGCTTGCGCTCGGCCCCCGAATGGTCGAGCCTTCCTGGACGCGCCTCGCTCGTCGGGGCGGTCCGCTCCCCGAGGTGCCACCGATGAAGCGACTCCTCCTCCTCGCCGCGCCGCTCGCGCTCCTGGCGGGCTGTGTCGTCCGCACCGGCTACGCCCAGCCGATGCCGCAGCCGATGGGCCAGCCCGTGCCCGAGCCGCGCGCCGAGATCTACTACTACGGGCAGCACTTCATCCCCGAGGCCTACGGCGGCGGCTGGTGCTACGTCGACGGTCCGCACACGCACGACTACGCGCCGGATCGCGCCGACTGGTACGTGCAGGACGGCGGCTACTACTACTACTCGGGCCCGCTCGAGTTCACCTACTACTCCGGCCACCCGCTCCCCGGCGGCGGCTGGTGCTACGTGAACGGGCCGCACTACCACGACTTCTTCCCGCCCCGCGGCGTCGACTGGGTCTGGCGGCCCGGCTACGGCTACGCGTACCAGGGGCCCTACCGCCCGAGCCGCCCGGCCCCGCCGACCTACTGGCCGCGCCCGCTGCCCGCCCCGCCCCGCGCCCGCCCGCCGGCGCCGCAGCCCAACTACGTCCCGGGCCGCTCCTACGACTACGACCGCCCCGCCGCGCCTCGGCCCGGCGGGTGGGACCAGCCGGCGCCGCAGCGCCCCGCCGACTCCTGGCAGCAGCAGCCGGCCCCGCCGCGCCAGGGCGGATGGGGCGAGCCCGCGCCGCAGCGCCCGGGCGGCTGGGACCGGCCCGACGCCCGCCCGCAGCAGCCGCAGCAGCCCCGCCCCGGCGGCTGGGACCGCCCCGACGCCCACCCGCAGCAGCCGGGCCGACCCGGCGAGTGGGACCGCCCCGACAACCGCCCCTGGCCCGGCCAGGGCGGCCAGGGGAACCAGGGCAACCAGAACGATCAGGGCGGCTGGAACCGCGGGAACGATCGGGACCGCGACCATGACCGCGGCCGGGATCGGGATGATGATCGCGACCGGCCGGGCCGCTCCGGCGACGCACCGGGCCACACCGGTGCGGCTCCCGGCCAGGGCGGCTTCAGCCCTCCGGGCCAGCAGAGCGGCTTCGGCCCCGGCCGTTCCGGCGACGCTCCCGGCCACGGCAACCTCCCGCCCGGTCACGGCGGCACGCCGCCCGGCCAGCAGTCGGCCCCCGCCGCCCCGCCGGCCCAGGCCTACACGCCGCCCGCTCGCACGCCGCCGGCGCCGGCCTTCACGGCTCCGGCGCAGCCGCCGGCCCAGCAGCAGCCGGCCCGCAACCACGGGCAGGAGAAGAAGGACAAGCGGAAGAAGGACGACGACAAGGACCGTCCCTCCCGCCCCGCGCCGGCCCGCTAGCGCCGAACCCGGCGAGCCGCCCGCGTCGCGCGGCGCGGGTGGCTCGCGCGCTCTCGCCCCGCCGCGCGCGACGAGCCACC
>DASTGK010000352.1:0-2499 GCA_035719085.1 Anaeromyxobacteraceae bacterium | reverse complement strand
GAGGCCTCGACCGCCTCGGCGAGCGGCCGCGGGCCGACGAGGTAGCCGGCGCGGAGCCCCGGGATGGCGTGGGCCTTGGTGAGCGAGCGGAGCCGGACCACGTTCCACGGCATCGGGGCGGCGAGGTCGGCGTGCAGGTCGGAGAGCGAGAGGAAGGACTCGTCGAGGAGGACGAGCGCCGGCTCGACGCGCCGGGCGAGCGCGGCCACGCCGGCGGGATCGAGCGGCAGGCCGGCCGGGCTGGTCGGCGTGCAGAGCGCCACGAGCGCCGCCCCGGCAGCGGCGGTCCCCACGGTGTCGAGGTCGATGCCCAGGCCGGCCCCGGGCGGCGGGCGCCAGGCCCCCACCTCGGCGCCGCACGACTCGGCGGCGGCGCGCAGCTCGGAGAAGGCCGGCTCGACCGAGAGGAGCCGGGCGCCCGGCGCGAGCGCGACGCGCGCCAGCGTCCAGAGGAGGTCGGTCGCGCCGCTGCCGAAGACCACCCGCTCCGGCTCGACGCCGAGCCGCGCGCCGATGGCCCGGCGCACCGGCGCGGCGGTCGGGTCGGGGTAGCGCTCGAGCGGCGCGGCCCGCACGGCGGCGACGAGCGCCGACGAGGGACCGTACGGGTTCACGTTGACGCTGAAGTCGCAGATCAGCTCCGGCGGGAGGCCCGAGGCGCGCGACGCCTCGTCGAGCCCGCCGCCGTGCTCGCGGAGCGGCGTGGTCCGGAAGCGGCTCGGCTCAGCCACGGCGCACCCCGAGGAGCGCCGCCGCGGCGAGGGCGGCGGCGAGCGCGGCCGCGAAGCCGAGCACGGCGGCGCGGGCGATGCGCCAGGAGGCGGCCACCGTGCCGGCCCCGGGGAGCGCCAGCGGATCGCCGAGCCGGTAGTGGCCCACCTTCTCGAGCTCGACGCCCAGCAGGCCGGCCATGGCCGCCATGGGCCAGCCGGCGTTGGGGCTCGCGGTCCGGCCGGCGTCGCGCCGCGCGATCCGCAGCCCGCCGGCCAGGTCGCCCCCCGCGAGCGGGCCGGCGGCGAGGAGGAGCGCCGCGGTGAGGCGCGAAGGCAGGAGGTTCACGAGGTCGTCGAGCCGCGCCGCCGCCTTGCCGAGCCACTCGTAGCGGCCGCGGTAGCCGATGCGGGCGTCGAGCGTGTTGACCGCCCGGTACGCGACGGCGCCTGGCAGGCCGAGGAGCGCGTAGGCGAGGAGGGGCGCCACGGCGCTGTCGGAGGCGTTCTCGGCCACCGACTCGATCGCCGCCGCCGCCACGCGCGGCCCGTCGAGCCCGCTCGGGTCGCGGCTGCAGAGGGCGCGCAGCCCGCGCCGGGCCTCGTCGAGCCGGCCGCCCTCGAGCGCCGCCCCGACCGCCCCCGCTGCGCCGCCGAGGGCGCGCACGGCGAAGGTGGCCTTCAACGCCAGCGCCTCGAGCGGCACGGCCAGCCAGGCCGGGGCGCCGTCGAGGAGCCGCACGAGGAGGAGCGCGCCCCCGGCGAAGAGGGCGGGCACGAGGAGCGCCGCGCCGAGCCCCCAGGCGAGCTGCCGCCAGCGCCCGGCCGCCGGCGCCAGCGCCTCGAGCCGGGAGATGACCCGGCCCATCCAGACCACCGGATGGAGCCGGGCCGGGTACTCCCCGGCGGCGAGGTCGAGCGCCAGCGCCAGGGCCAGCACCGCAGCGGCGTGGGCCGGTGCGGCGGAGGGGATCACGCGCTCGCCCCGCTCACCCCGGCCGACTCGAACGTCGCCATCTCGCGGAGGATGCTCACCGCGGCGTCGACGAGCCCCATGGTGAGCGCGGCGCCGGTCCCCTCGCCGAGCCGAAGACCGAGGTCGAGGAGCGGCCTCGCGCCGAGGAGCGCCAGCAGGTGCCGGTGCCCGGCCTCCACCGACTGGTGCGAGGCGAGGACGGCGTGGCGAGCCCGCGGGGCGAGCTGCGCCGCCGCCACGGCGCCGGCGGTGGCGATGAAGCCGTCGGTCAGCACCGGCACGCGCCGCGCCGCCGCCCCGAGCACCACGCCGGCCATCCCGGCGATCTCGTAGCCGCCCAGCGCCGCCAGCGTGCGGAGCGGGTCCCACGGGTCGAGCGCGTTGACGCGGAGCATGCGCGCCACCACCTCGACCTTGTGGGCGTGGCGGGCGTCGTCGATGCCGGTGCCGCGCCCCGTCACCTCGGCCGGGCTCCGGCCGGTGAAGGCGGCGGCGAGCGCGGAGGCGGAGGTGGAGTTGGCGATCCCCATCTCGCCGATGGCGAGGAGGCCGATCCCCTCGTCGACGAGCTCGCCGGCGATGGCGATGCCGGCCTCGAGCGCCCGCACCGTCTCCTCCACCGTCATGGCCGGCCCGGCGGCGGCGTTGCGCGTGCCCGGGCCGACGCGGACGGAGCGCACCTCGGGGAGGCGCGGCAGCTCGCCCTTCACGCCCATGTCCACCACCACCACGCGGGCGCCGGCCCGGCGCGCCAGCACGTTGATGCCGGCGCCGCCGCGGGCGAAGTTGAGGACCATCTGCGCCGTCACCTCC
>DASTGK010000351.1:0-3026 GCA_035719085.1 Anaeromyxobacteraceae bacterium | reverse complement strand
GGGGCGGCCGGCTCCGGCGAGGGCGCCGGCGAGGGCCCGGGGCCCGGGCCGCGCGGGTAGCGATCCGAGCGCTCGCGCTCGGCCGCCAGGTCGGCCGGCACGCCGCGGGCCAGGTCGGCGAGCGCGTACGGGCCGAGCGGCCGAGCGGGGGGCGGATCGGCGAGGAGCGCCTTGGCGGCGAGGAGCTCGTCCCACCCGAGCGCCCCGAGCGCGGATCGGATCTCGGCCGCCGTGGTCTGCCGGCCAGCCTCGGCGCACCAGCGCGCCACCCGCTCCACCGTCTCCGCGTCCAGGTCCGTCATGGGGGCGCACCCTGCGATGGTAGACGCCTCCAGTCAAGGTCCCGGCGGCCGCCGCGTCGCAGGGCTCGCGGCGCGGTTGCCGCCCGGGGCGACGCGTGGTTCACTCCCGCGCATGTCGCCCGAGCCGCGCCCGCGCGCCGCCGCCATCCCGCGCGCCATCCGCGCCCTCCGCTGGGTCCTCTTCGCGCTCCTCCTCGCCGCCGCCGGCGCCGCCCTCGTCGGCCTGCCCCGCGCCTTCCAGGCCGGCTGGTCGAGCGGCCTCCGGCTCGTGCCGGTGGCGCTCCTGCTCGTCTTCGTCGCCGGCTACGCCGCCTACCGGTTCGCGCTGGTCCGGGCCGGCCGCTACTCGGCCGGCAAGGCCTTCGTGCAGGTGGGCGTCATGCTGCTCGCGGTCGGGGTGATCGCCTCGATCGCGCTCGAGCGGCCCCGCCCCGAGGACCTCGCCGGGGCCGTCGACCTGGCCGCCCCGCTCGCCTCGGCCGACCCGAGCGTCCGCGCGCTCGCCGCCGAGCTCTGCCGGCACCGGCCGCGCGCCGAGGCGCTGCGCCACGTGGAGCGGCTCATCGGCCTGGTGGACGACGCCGCGCCAGAGGTCCGGCGCGAGGCGCACGCCACCCTGGTGGCGCTGTCCGACTCCGATGAGGGGAGCGGGCCCGGCGCTGCGGCGCGTTGGCGCGGCCTGTGGCAGCGGCGCGGCGTGCTGGCTGCGGATCGCTGAGTCCGCGTCTCGACTCGATAATCTCCGGTAGGCCCAAACGGTCGCTTCCTGCGGCCGTTTTTTCTGGCTTGCGTGCCCTCGCGGGGCCTGATACTGAGAACCGTTATCAGGATGGACATCGACCGAAACAGGGGGCGGACGTCGCCGGCGAGCAGGGGCCCGAGCAGCCGCCAGGCGCTCGTCGAGCACATCGAGGCGCGTGGGCTGAAGCACTCCCGCCAGCGCGAGCTGGTCGCCGACGCCTTCTTCGCCATGGACGGCCACGTCTCGGTCGACGAGCTCATCGCCCACGTCCGCCGGCTCGACCCGCGGGTGAGCGTGGCCACCGTCTACCGGACCATGAAGCTGCTCGCCGAGTGCGGCCTGGCGGTGCCGCGCCAGTTCGGCGGCGGCCAGACCCGCTACGAGCCGTCGGCGGGCCGCCCGCACCACGACCACCTCATCTGCACCACCTGCGGCGACATCGTCGAGTTCGCCAACTCCCGCATCGAGCTCCTGCAGGCGCGCGTGGCCGAGAGCCACGGGTTCGAGGTGGAGAGCCACAAGCTGGAGCTGTACGGCCGCTGCGCCAGGTGCCGCGGCGCCGCGCGCCCCACGGAGGAACGTACGTGACCCCCCATGCCTCGAGCGCCACCGCGCGCCAGGACCCCGGGCTGGAGACGAAGAAGGTCGTCACCGCCACCCGCTCGGTCATCCTGGTGGGCAACCCCAACGTCGGCAAGAGCGTCCTCTTCGGCGCGCTCACCGGGCGCTACGTCACCGTCTCGAACTACCCCGGCACCACCGTCGAGGTGACGCGCGGGGCGGCCACCATCGACGGGAAGCCCTGGCACGTGATGGACACGCCGGGCACCAACAACCTGCTCCCCATGTCCGAGGACGAGCAGGTGACCCGGGACATCCTGCTGACCGAGCAGGACTACGTCTGCCTCCAGGTGTGCGACGCGAAGAACCTGCGCCGCGGCCTGCTCCTCACCGTCCAGCTGGCCGAGGCCGACGTCCCGTTCGTCCTGGCGCTCAACATGGCCGACGAGGCGGCCAGCCGCGGCTTCGCCATCGACCACGAGAAGCTCTCGCGCACGCTCGGCGTCGACGTCGTCCCGACGGTGGCGGTGCAGCGGCAGGGGCTCTCGACGCTCCAGGCGCGGCTCGGCGCGGCGCGCGCCTCCACCTTCCTGCCGCGCTACGACGAGGCGATCGAGGCGGCGGTGATCGAGATCGCGCCGCTCCTGCCGCCGCTCGGCATCGGCGTGCGGGCCATGGCGCTCATGGCGCTCGTGGGCGACGAGTCGCTGCGGGCCCACCTGGCGGCCCAGCTCACGCCCGAGGCGCTGCAGCGGCTCGACGAGGTGCGGCGCCGGCTGGCGGCCCGCTACCCGGAGTCGCTCCGGTTCGTCGTGGCGCGGCAGCGGCTCGCCGCCGTAGACAAGCTGCACGACGCGGTGGTGACCCGCGGCGACCGCTCGGTCGGCAGCGACCTGGCCCGCAAGCTGGGCGGCTGGTCCACCCACCCGGTCTGGGGCGTCCCCATCCTGGCGGTGGTGCTCTTCGTCGCCTACGAGTTCGTCGGCGTCCTCGGCGCCGGCAAGGCGGTCGACTTCCTCGAGCACACCGTCTTCCAGGACTACGTCGTGCCCTGGGTCGACGCGGCGCTGCGGGCGATCCTGCCGGGCGGCCCGGTGCAGGAGTTCCTCGTCGGCCCGGCCGGCGTGGCCGTGAAGGAGTCGGGCGGCTTCATCGTCGGCCGCTACGGCCTGCTCTCGATGGGGCTCTCCTACGCGGTCGCCATCGTCCTCCCCATCGTCACCACCTTCTTCATCGCCTTCTCCATCCTGGAGGACTCGGGCTACCTGCCGCGCCTCGCGGTGATGGTGAACCAGATCTTCAAGCGGATGGGGCTGAACGGGAAGGCGGTGCTCCCCATGGTGCTCGGCCTCGGCTGCGACACCATGGCGACGATGACCGCGCGCATCATGGAGACGCGCAAGGAGCGGGTCATCGTGACG
>DASTGK010000350.1:0-5078 GCA_035719085.1 Anaeromyxobacteraceae bacterium | reverse complement strand
GAGAGGCCGCCCTTGACGCGGCCCACGATGACGCCCTCGACGAGCTCGTCGCGCTCGCACGCGGCGGAGATCTCGTCCCAGATGCGCATCTTGTCGGCCTTCTCCTTGGAGAGGACGACCATGCCGGTGTCGTTCTCGCGGGACTCGACGAGAACCTCCACCTTGTCACCGACCTTGACGCCGGGCTCGCCGCCGGGCCCCGGCGCGAACTCGTTCATCGGCACCTGACCCTCGGACTTGTAGCCGATGTCGATGACCGCGTAGTCCTTGGTCAGCTGGATGACGGTGCCGCTGACGACCTTGCCTTCCTCGACCGGGCCGGCCTGCGCCTCGCTGGCGGCGAACATGGCGGCAAAGTCTTCGACCTCGGCCTCGGTCGTACGGGGAGTCTGATTCTCCATTCGTGTGGGCTCTGATTTTCTGGGAGGCGCAGGCGGGAGGGACCTTCGCTGCCTGCGTCACCGCGTGATGCCCCCTGGGTGATGGTTCGCGTCTTCGGCCCGGGGATCGAGGCCAGGACGCACGCCGGGTCCACCCCGGCGAATATGGAGCGCGCACCCTACACGCCCGAAAATGAGGCGTCAACGGGGCGTCAGGTCTGGGAAATCCCCGACCGGGGCGGTCGGATCAGGAGAGGGCGCGGAGCCAGGCGGCCACGCCCTCGACCACCCAGTCGGGGGTGGAGGCGCCGGCCGAGAGGCCGACGAGGCGGCAGCCCTGGAACCAGGCCGGCTCGAGCTCCCGCTCGGTCTCGACGTGCCAGGTGCGCGGCTGGATCTCGCGGCAGATCTCGGCCAGGTGCCTGGTATTCGCGGAGTTCTTGCCGCCCACCACCACCACCGCGTCCACCTCGGCGGCCAGCGTCCGGGCGTCGGCCTGGCGCTCCTCGGTGTCGTTGCAGATGGTGTTGACCGCCCGGACCTCCTTGTGGCGGAGGGCGAGCGCGCCCACCACCCGCTCGAAGTCGGCGCCGATGCAGGTGGTCTGGGCGATGACGGCCACCTTCTTGTCCTTGATCTCCGGGATGGGCCCGCCCGGCTTCACCACGGTGCAGGGGCCGACCGCGTAGGAGACCACCCCCTTCACCTCGGCGTGGTTGGCGTCGCCGACGATGACCAGGTGGTAGCCGTCCTTGGAGAGCCGCTGGGCCATGGCCTGCGGGTACTTCACGTAGGGGCAGGTGCCGTCCACCACCTCGAGCCCGCGCGCCTTGGCCGCCTCGAGTTCGCTCTGGACGGCGCCGTGGGTGCGGACCACGACGGTGGTGCCGCCCGCCACCTCGGCGATGGCGTTGACCGTGCCGACGCCCTTGTCGCGCATGCGCGCCACGGCCTGCGGGTTGTGGATGATGGGGCCGAGCGTCACCACCGGCCCGCGCGCCTGGTCGGCGACGCTCATCACCTGGTCGACGGTGCGCCGCACGCCCCAGCAGAACCCGGCGGTGCGGGCGATCTTCACGTCCATCCGTGCACCTCGCGGCCCCTCATATAACGGCGGCCCCGCCCGATTCCAGCCGGCGCGCCTCAGGTCTTGTCGCCGACGAACCGGTCCTTCTCCTCCTTGAAGAGGAGGTTGAAGGTGGTGAGCGAGCCGTAGCAGCGGGTCACGTACTGCTGCAGGTCCACCTTCTCCGCGTCGGTGAGCTTCTCGTGCGCGTTGATCTTGGCCTCGAGGACGCGCAGCCGGTCGCGGATCATCACCACCTTGTGCAGCAGGGCGTCGAGCGGGATCTCCTTCGGCTGCGTGCCCGGGTCGCCCGGCTTCAGCACCACCGAGCCGCCCTCCCACTTGTTGGCCAGCCGGACCTCGGCCGTCTCCTCGCGCAGCGCCTCGCGGATGGCCTGGGCGAACTCCTCGCGGGTCATGTCGGTCAGCTCCTCGGGCAGGGGTGGCAGGGCGGCCGGCGCCGCTCGGGCCGACGCCGGGACGTAGGTGGTGACGGGCACCGCCTCGCCCGGCCGGTGGACCACCACCGGGCGCAGCGAGGCGCGGCGGCGGCGCTCCGGCTCGGGCGGCGGCGCCGCGGGGATGGCGGCGTCGCGGGCCAGGAAGCGCTCGCAGGCCGGGGCGGTGCCGGGGAAGTCGCCGGTGCGGACCTGCAGGCGGCATGGGCCGATGGGGCCGCGCTCGTCCTCGAGGATCGGGCGCCAGAGGCGGCAGCTGCCGCACTCCCTGGCGCCGTAGACCCGCTCGGTCACCGCGCCGACCCCCGCGCCGCGAGGCGCGCCTCGACCTCGCGGCCCAGCTCGTCCACCACGCGCTCGAGGACGATGCCGGAGGAGTCGAAGACGCGGGCGTCGTCGGCCGGCTTGAGCGGCGCCACGGCCCGCTCGCTGTCGTTCCGGTCGCGCAGCCGCTGGTCGGCCAGCACCTGGTCGTAGGTGGACGGGTCGCCCTTCTGCTGCAGCTCGACGAAGCGGCGGCGCGCCCGGCACTCCTCGCTGGCGGTGAGGAAGATCTTCAGGTCGGCGTCGGGGAAGACCACCGTGCCGATGTCGCGCCCCTCCAGCACCGCGCCGCGGTTCTCCGGGGCGAGGGCCAGGCGGCGCTGCAGGTCGAGCAGCCCGTCGCGCACCACCGGCCGCGCCGAGACGGCGGAGGCGCCGAGCGACATGGGCGGGGTGCGGATCTCGGCGGTGACCTCGTCGTCGCCGAGGAAGACCCGCGGGCCCGCGCCGTTGCCGGCCGGGGGGCCGAAGCGGATGGCCAGCGTGGGCATGAGCGCCGCCAGCCGGGCGTCGTCGTCGAAGGCGACGCCGGCGCGCGTGGCGGCCAGCGCCACCGTCCGGTAGATGGCGCCCGTGTCGACGAGCGCGAAGCCGAGCCGGGTGGCGAGGAGGCGGGAGGCGCTCGACTTGCCGGCGCCGGCCGGCCCGTCGATGGCGACGATGAACGGGCGGACGGCCGTCACCGGCCCGCCTCCGGCGAGGTCGGCGACGCGGCGTGGGAGGGGTCGGGGGGCATGGCTCGGCCGGCGTCATACCACAAGCGCCGCCCGGGGCCCGAGCCCGCCCGGCCTCCGGGCGCGGTTGACTTCGGCGCTAGTCGTCGGTGGTGAAGACGCCCATGGCGCGGAACTTCCGGTAGCGGTCGGCCACCAGCTGCTCCGGCGTGAGCTGGCGCAGCTGCGCCAGGTGGCGGCGGATGGCGTCGCCCACGTTCTTGGCGGTGAGCGCCGGATCGCGGTGCGCGCCGCCCGGCGCCTCCGGCACGATCTCGTCGGTGATGCCGAAGCCGGCCAGGTCCTTGGCCGTGAGCTTGAGCGCCTCGGCCGACTTCTTGGCCTGGCCCGGATCGCGGTAGAGGATGGCGCTGCAGCTCTCGGGCGAGATGACGTTGTACCAGCTGTACTCGAGCATCAGGATGCGGCTCGTCACGCCCACGCCGAGCGCGCCGCCCGAGGCCCCCTCGCCGATCACCACCGAGATGGTGGGCACGCCGAGCGACGACATCACCTCGAGGTTGACCGCGATGGCCTCGGCCTGGCCGCGCTCCTCGGCGCCGATGCCCGGGTAGGCGCCCGGCGTGTCGATGAAGATGAGGACCGGCAGCTTGAAGCGCTCGGCCAGGTCGAACAGGCGGCGCGCCTTGCGGTAGCCCTCGGGGCGGGGCATGCCGAAGTTGCGCAGCATGTTCTCCTTGGTGGTGCGCCCCTTCTGGTGGCCCAGCACCACCACCGGCGCCCCGTCGAAGCGGGCGAAGCCGCCGACGATGGCGCGGTCGGCGGCGAAGCGCCGGTCGCCCTCGATCTCGAAGAAGTCGGTGAAGAGCGCCTTCAGGTAGTCGAGGGTGTACGGCCGGCTCGGGTGGCGCGCCAGCTGGACCGTCTGCCACGGCGACAGGTCGCTGAAGATCTCGGCCTGCAGCTTCTTGGCCTTGCGCTCCAGCTTCTGGATCTCGTCGGTGAAGTCGACCTTGGCGCCGCCGGACAGGTCCTTCAGCTCGGCGATCTTGGACTCGAGGGCGAGCAGCGGGCGCTCGAAGTCGAGCGCGAACGTGGGCTTTTGCACGGCGCCGCTTATAGCACGCTCGGCGACGATTTCACGGCCGGCCGCGCCAGGCGTTGACGCGCCGCGCCAGCGCGTCGACGTCGATGGGCGGCGCCAGCCACTCCACTCCGGGTTCACGGCGCAGCCAGATCACCTGCCGCCGCGCGTAGCGCCGGTGGGCCACCTGGACGCGCCGCACCGCCTCGTCGAGGGCGAGCGCGCCCGTCACCACCCCCGCCGCCTCGGCGTAGCCGATGGGGAGCTTGGGCGGCAGCGGGTCGCCGAGCCTCGCCAGGAGCGTCCGCGCCTCGTCGAGCAGGCCGCCGGCGAACATGGCGGCCACGCGGGCGTCGATCCGCTCGTGCAGCAGCGCGCGCGGCGGGTCGAGCGCCAGGAAGAGGAAGCGGTACCGGTCCTCGCGGAAGGCGTGCTCGGCGTAGAGGTCGGAGGGGAGCCTGCCGCCGGCGGCGATCTCGAGCGCGCGGACGATCCGCACGAGGTCGTTCTCGCGGATGCGCGCCGCGGCCGCGGGGTCGATGGCGGCGAGCCGGGCGGGGAGCGCCGGCCGGCCACGCGCCGCCGCCTCGGCCTCGAGCCGGGCGCGCAGCGCCGGATCGCGCCCCGGCGCCTCGACGACGCCGTGCAGGAGCGCCCGCAGGTAGAGCCCCGTGCCGCCCACCACCACCGGCAGGGCGCCGCGCCCGTCGGCCGCGGCGATGGCGGCGTCGGCGAGCGCCACCCAGCGCGCCGCGTCCATCCCCTCCCCCGGCTCGGCCGTGTCGACGAGGTGGTGCGGGACGGCGGCCCGCTCCTCGGCGGTGGGCTTGGCGGTGCCCACGTCGAGGGAGCGGTAGAGCTGCTGCGAGTCGGCGCCGACGATCTCGCCGCCGAGCCGCAGCGCCAGCTCGACGGCGAGCGCGGTCTTGCCCGACGCGGTCGGGCCGCCGAGGACCAGGATGGAGCGCACGGGCCGACTCTACCCGATGCGCGGGCGGGGCCTCGCGGCGGCGGGGCGCAGCAGCGCCATCACGGCGCGGCGGCGGCCGGGCGGACGAGCGACGCCGGCCGCACCGCCGGGGCGGCGGTGGC
>DASTGK010000349.1:0-7898 GCA_035719085.1 Anaeromyxobacteraceae bacterium | reverse complement strand
CTTGGGGAAGCTGGCGCTCGCCCCCTCGTGGCACTTGGCGCAGGTCCGCTGCAGGTTGGCGCTCATGACGGTCGACTGCGGGTCGTCGGCCTTCTGGATGTCGTGGACGCCGTGGCAGTCGGTGCAGACGGCGGCGAGCCGCTTGCCGTCCTCCTTGCGCTGGCCGCGCTGGAAGCGGGCCGACATGCCGTGGAAGTCGGAGAGGTAGGTCGAGACGACGGCGGTGGAGAGGCCGTAGCGCTTCATCAGCTTCTCGTCGGCGTGGCAGCGGCCGCACAGCTCGGGCGTGCGCATGGCGAGCGCGCCGTCGCGGGGGTCGGTGGTGTCGTGGGCCCGGTGGCAGTCGGTGCAGACCGGCACGTCCGGGTTCGACTCGGAGGCGCGGCCGTGCACGCTCTTGGCGTAGATGCCCGCCTCCTTGGCGTGGCACTTGGAGCACATGCCCGAGATGCGGGTGCGCGGCTGGCCGGGGCGCGAGATGTCGTGGGCGCCGTGGCAGTCGACGCAGAGCGCCGCCTTCTCGTTCCCCTTCGACATGACGGCGTAGTGCACGCCGTCGAGGGTCTTCGTGTAGTTGGAGAAGTGGCAGCCCTTGCACTGCTCGTAATAGGCCTTGGTGACCTCGCGCCGGGTCTTGAACTTGAGGCTGCCGGTGGCGTGGTCGCTCGTCTTGTCGGCGTGGCAGTCGGTGCAGCGCAGGCTCTCGCCGTGCACCGACTTGGCGAACTTCTCCTGGTCGATGCCAAGCGGCAGCTTGTCCCCGTCGGGCAGGTCGAAGGTCTGCGACGCGTCGGTGTGGCAGCCGAGGCAGTCCTCCTGCTCGGCCGGGATGCCGGCCCGGGCGCTCGTCGCACCCAGGAGGAGGAGGACGGACAGCAGGTATTGTCTCATCGTGAACCCCACCCCTCGAGAAAAGTGAGTTTCGCGCCGATTGGGACGGCGGCCGAAACGGGTATCCCTTCGTACCAGCACCCGAACGAAGCGTCCACACCCAATATCCCGATTTGCCTCGGTAATTTTCCCTAGATTCGACGCAAAGTTTGCCCGCGGCACTTTGATTGCCGCAGCCCTTGCGCACATCCACCCCGATCGCGATCAAGATTGAGTGAGATTTACCACCAGTGGGGGCGACCCAATGTCTCGCTCCGCGCGGGGCGTGACCATTGGCCGCGGATTTTCCAGCCCTTCGGTTGATCCCGCTCAGGACTCTGCTAGCTTCCTCCCCCGTGAACGATCCTCGCGCCATCCTGCTCGTCCAGTGCCCCGACCGGCCCGGCATCATCGCCGCCATCTCGGCCTTCCTCTTCCGCCACGGGGCCAACGTCATCGACTTCCAGCAGCACTCGACCGACGAGGACGGCGGCGTCTACTTCACCCGCCTCGAGTTCCAGACCGGCCAGATCGACCTGCCGCTCGAGGACCTGGAGAAGGCCTTCGCGCTCGACGTGGCGCGCCCCTTCGCCATGGACTGGCGCCTCTCCAAGGTGGCCGACCGCAAGAAGGTGGCGGTGCTGGTCTCCAAGCACGACCACGCGCTCCTCGAGCTGCTCTGGACCTGGAAGCGCGGCGACCTGCGGGCCGACGTCTCCGTCGTCCTCTCCAACCACCCCGACCTCAAGGCGGGCGTCGAGTCGTTCGGCGTCCCCTTCGTCCACGTGCCCAACGCGCGCGACGTCCGGGCCGACGCCGAGCGGCGCATGCTGGAGCTGCTCGAGGGGAAGGCCGACCTGGTGGTGCTCGCGCGCTACATGCAGGTGGTGTCGGGCGACTTCGTCTCCCGCTTCCGCAACCGGCTCATCAACATCCACCACAGCTTCCTGCCGGCCTTCGTCGGCGCCGACCCCTACCGCCAGGCCTACGAGCGCGGCGTCAAGGTGGTGGGGGCCACGGCCCACTACGTGACGGAGGAGCTGGACGCCGGGCCGATCATCGACCAGGACGTGGCCCGGGTCTCCCACCGCGACGAGGTGGAGGACCTGAAGAGCCTGGGGCGCGACCTGGAGCGGCGGGTGCTGGCCCGCGCCGTGCGCTGGCACTGCGAGGACCGGGTCATCGTCCACGGGAACAAGACGGTGGTGTTCTCCTAGTCCTCGGAGACGTAGGGCCGGTCCTCGCCGCACGGCGAGGCGCTGGAGTCGGCGGCAGCCCCCTCACCCCGACCCTCTCCCCCGGTGGGGGAGAGGGGGAGGGGTTCCGCTTGCGCCGCGCGCAGCGAGAAGGCGACGGCGCCGCCGAGCAGCGCGGCCACCACCGCCAGCGAGGCGCCCTGGCTCACCTGGATCCAGGGCGAGGCCACCATCTTGCCGCCGATGAAGAGGAGCACGAGCGCGAGCCCGCTCTTCAGGTGGACGAACCGGTCCATCAGCCCGGCCAGCGCGAAGAAGAGCGAGCGCAGCCCCAGGATGGCGAAGATGTTGGAGGTGAAGACCACGAAGGGGTCGAGCGTGACCCCGAAGATGGCCGGGATGGAGTCGAGCGCGAAGACCACGTCGGAGAGCTCGACGAGGACGAGCGCCACGAGGAGCGGCGTCGCCACGAGCCGCCCGCCCTCGCGCAGGAGGAAGTGGTGCCCCTCGATGCGGCTCGTCGACGGGATGAGCCGGCGCACCAGCCGGAAGAGCACGCCCTGCTCCGGGTGCGGGGCGGCGTCGCCGGTCCGGTGGAGGAAGAGCTTGGCGCCGGTGATCACCAGGAAGGCGCCGAAGACGTAGAGCAGCCAGTGGAAGCGCTCCAGGAGCGCGGTGCCGGCCAGGATCATGGCGGCCCGCAGCACCAGCGCCGTGACGATGCCCCAGTAGAGCACCCGGTGCTGGTACTGGGCCGGGATCCGCAGCGTCGAGAAGATGACGACGAAGACGAAGAGGTTGTCGACCGAGAGCGACTTCTCGATGAGCCAGCCGGTGACGAACTCCGCGGCGGGGGCGGCGCCGAAGCGCCACCAGAGGAAGCAGGCGAAGCCGAGCGCCGCGGCGATCCAGACGGCGGTCCAGCCGAGGGCGTCGCGGATGGAGACCGGCTGGTCCTTGCGGTGGAAGACGCCCAGGTCGAGCGCCAGGAAGAGGACGATCAGGGCGAGGAAGCCGGCCCAGAGGGCGGGTGAGGCGACGGTGTGGATCACGCCGCTCTCTCTAAGGGGGGCCGCCGGGCGGCAAAATGAGAAAGTTTCGCGCCCTGGGTTAGATTTTCCGTCGCCATGGACTGGCTCAACTACCACCACCTCCACTACTTCTGGACCGTGGCCCGCGCCGGCTCGATCGCCAGGGCGAGCCAGGAGCTGCGGCTGGCCCAGCCGACCATCTCGAACCAGCTGAAGACGCTGGAGGGGGCGCTCGGCGTGAAGCTGCTGGAGCGCCAGGGGCGGCGGCTCGTCCTCACCGACGTCGGGCGCACCGTGCTGCGCTACGCGGACGACATCTTCCGCACCGGGCGCGATCTGCAGCAGGCGGTGAAGGGGCTGCCCACCGGCCAGCGGCCGCGGCTGGTGGCCGGGGTGGTCGACGTCATCCCCAAGCGCGTGGCGGCGCGGCTGCTCCAGCCGGCGGTGGACGCCTTCCCCGACCTGGCGCTCACCTGCCGCGAGGGTCCCCTGCCCCAGCTGCTGGCGGCGCTCGCCCTCTACGAGCTCGACGTGGTGCTGGCCGACGTGCCGGCCGGCGAGGGGGTCAAGGTGAAGGCCTTCAGCCACGAGCTGGGCGGCTGCGGCACCGCCTTCTTCGCGGCGCCGCGCCTGGCGCACCTGAAGAAGGGCTTCCCGCGCTCGCTCACCGGCCAGCCGCTGCTCGTCCCGGCCGATGGGACGGCGGTGCGGCGGGCGCTCGACGGCTGGCTCGACGAGCAGGGCGTCCGGCCGGTCGTGGCCGGCGAGTTCGACGACGGCGCGCTCATGATGGCCTTCGGCGAGCGGGGGCTCGGCGTCTTCGCCGCCCCGCGCGTGGTGGAGAAGGAGGTGCGGGCCATGCACGGCGTCGAGGTGGTGGGGCGCGCCGAGGCGCTGCGGGCCCGCTTCTACGCCATCACGGTGGAGCGCCGGCTGCGCCACCCGGCGGTGGCGGCCGTGGCCGAGGCGGCGCGCGGCGCGATCTTCGGCGGCGGGGGCCGAAATCCGTTATGAACGGCGCATGACCGCGCCGAGGATCACCGTCTACTCGAAGGAGAACTGCCCCTACTGCGTCCGGGCCAAGGCCCTGCTCACGAGGAAGGGCGTGCCCTTCGAGGAGATCAAGGTCGAGGGCAAGGACGAGCTGCGGACCTGGCTCGTCGAGCAGACCGGCCAGATGACGGTGCCGCAGATCTTCGCCGGCGAGCGATCGCTCGGCGGCTTCTCGGACATCGACGCACTGGATAGGCAGGGAAGGCTGGATCCGATCCTGCGGGGGGAGTGACTACCACCCGCACTGGCGGCCGGCGTTCTGCTTCTCCAGCCAGGCGCGCAGCGGCGCGAAGTACTCGAGCAGCGCCGACGCGTCGGCCTCCCGCGAGCCGGTGATCGCCTCGTAGGCCTCCGGCCAGGGCTTCGACGCGCCGAGCGCCAGCATGGCCGCGAGCTTCTCCCCGGCCGCCTTCGAGCCGTAGATGGAGCACTCGTGGAGCGGCCCCTTCCAGCCGGCCGCCTGGCAGAGCGCCTTGTGGAACTGGAACTGGTAGAGGTGCGCCAGGAAGTAGCGCGTGTAGGGTACGTTGGCGGGGATGTGGTACTTGGCGCCCGGGTCGAAGTCGGCCTCGCTGCGCGCCACCGGCGGCGCCACGCCCTGGTACTTGGCGCGGAGCGCCCACCAGGCCTCGTCGTAGTGGTCCGGCGTGGTCTTGCCGCTGAAGACGTCCCAGCGCCACTGGTCGATGAGCTTGCCGAACGGCAGGAAGGCGACCTTGGCGAGGGCGAGCTTCATCTGCACGTTGACCGCCCCCTTCTCGTCCTTCGGCAGCCGGTCGATGAGCCCGACCTGCTTCAGGTAGCCCGGCGTGATGGAGAGGGCGATGGCGTCGCCGATGGCCTCGTGGAAGCCGTCGTTGGCGCCGTTCTGGAAGAGAAGCGGCAGGTGGACGTAGGCGCGCTGGTAGTAGTTGTGGCCGAGCTCGTGGTGGATGGTGACGAGGTCCTCCTCGGTCGGCTTGATGCACATCTTGACGCGCAGGTCGGCGTCGAAGGTGACGTCCCAGGCGCTGGCGTGGCAGACCACGTCGCGGTCGCGCGGCTTCACGAGCTGCGAGCGCTCCCAGAAGGTCTTGGGCAGCGGGGCGAAGCCGAGCGACGAGAAGAAGGCCTCGCCGAGCTTCACCATCCGCACCGGATCCCACTTCTGCTTCACGAGCGCGGCGTCGACGTCGAGCGGGGCCTGGCCCTTGTACGGCTCCAGCTCCGGCGCCAGGTTCTCCCAGCTCTGCGCCCACATGTTGCCGAGCAGGTGGGCCGGGATGGGCTGGTGGTCCGGGACGCGCGCCTTGCCGTACCGCTGCTGCAGCTCGGCGCGGACGTAGCAGTGGAGCTGGTCGTACAAGGGCTTCACCTGCGCCCAGAGCCGGTCGGTGTCGGCCTCGAAGGCCTCCGGCGCCATGTCGTAGCCGGCGCGCCAGAGCTGGCCCAGGTCCTTCATGCCGAGCTCGCGCGCCCCCTCGTTGCCGAGCTCGACGAGCCGCGCGTAGAGCGGGCGCATCTCGCGGGCGATCGAGTGCCAGCCGGCCCAGGCGTCGAGCAGCTCGTCCCAGCGGCGGCTCTTCTTGAGGACGTCCTCGAGCTGGCCCAGGTCGCGGCAGGGCCGCTTGCCGTCCGCGCCGCACCACTTGCCCTTGCCGTAGATCCCCTCGAGCTTGGAGGCGAGCGTGGCCAGCTCGGCGCGCCGCGCCGGATCGCTCGGGGCGGGCAGCGTCTGGCCCACCTTGAGGAGCAGGAGCATGCGCGCGGTGTCGGCGTCGACGGCCACGCCGTCGAAGCGGGCCGCCTCGGCCGAGGCCTTGCTCAGGTAGCCCATCAGGTCCTCGTTCATCGCCGCCGCGTTCCGCTCGGTGTCGTCGGTGATGTACGTGGCCTGGATCCACTGGGCCGTGGAGGCGCGGACGGAGAGCCGCTTCAGCTCGGCGTTGACGCCGTCGACGAAGGCCTTGGCCTCGGCGGCGGTGGGGCGGGCGGGCGCGGCGGCCGGCGCCTGGGCGAGGCTCGGCGCGGCCGGAGCCGCGGCGAGGGCCGCGGCCAGCAACAGGGCGTTCGTCATGTGGGGGCTCGCTGGGTGGTGAGGCGGGGGGCTACGTGCCGCGCCGGTCGTTGGCGAAGGAGTTGGCGTGGTCGCGCGGCTCCTCCTCGACGCGGAAGAGCGAGCACTTCTCGCACGACCAGCTGTCCCAGTCGCACTTGACCGCGACGTCGAGGCAGGCGTCGTAGTGGAAGCAGTAGAGGTTGCGGAAGCCGGAGACGACCGTCTCCGAGCGGATGAGCTGCGAGAGCGGCGACGGGTTGGGCTGGAAGGTCACGGGTGCTCCCGGGCTGCCTCGAGGGTGCGAAAATCGAGCGATCGACGCGATGAAACTGCCCTCCCCGAACGTCCGAAGGAATACCTCCTTCGGGGGAGTGGGCCGAGTTGCTCGCGGCGACAGGGTTATAGACCATGCTCCGGTTGGTCGCGTAGAGGGGTACCGGTATGGGAGACACGACCTGCACCGCCTGTGACCTGCTTGCCGGCCGACGCCCCGTTCCGGGGGGTCCGCTCTGGCGCGGCGAGGGCTTCCTGCTCCACGCGCTCGACGGCCCGAGCCCCCTGCCCGGCTGGCTGGTGCTCACGGCCGAGCGCCACTGCCGCGCCTGGTACGACCTCGACCCGGCCGCCGCCGCCGCCCTGGGCCCGCTCGCCCAGCGGGTGATGCAGGCGCAGCGGCGCGTGCTCGGCGCCGAGCACGTCTACGCCTTCGCCATCGGCGACGTGCTCCACCACTTCCACCTGCACCTGGTGCCCCGGTACGCCGGGACGCCGGCGCGGCTGAGGGGGCGCGGGTGCTTCGAGGCGCTTCCTGGCGATGTGATCCCGGAGGCGGAGGTCGTGGAGGCGGCGAGGAGGGTGGCGGAGGCGTTGGGAGGGTGAGCTCAGCCCCCGGCCCTCTCCCCCGAGGGGGGAGAGGGAGCAGAGACTTTGGCCTCTCCCCCGAGGGGGGAGAGGGAGGGATCACATGAGCGCTTCGAACCCTTCCCTGAAGCTGGGATAGCGCAGCGTCACGCCCAGCGCGTCGCGCGAGCGCTCGGAGAGGACCCGGCGGCTCGGGCCAGGCGGCGCCGGCGCCTCGGTGCGCGGCGGCTCGATGCCGAGCCGCGCCGCGACCCACTCGACCAGCTCGCGGCGGCGGGGCGGCTGGGCGTCGCTGCCGTGGTAGACGGCGCCGGGGAAGCCGCGGTCGAGCGCCGCCAGCGTGAAGGCGACGGCGTCGTCCAGGTGGCAGAAGTTCATCCAGGCGTCGTCGCCCGGCCCGAGCGCCAGCCGGCCGGTCCGGACCCGGTCCAGCGTGCCCGCCCGCCCCGGCCCGGAGAGGCCGGAGAGGCGCAGGAGGCAGGCCGGGACGCCGAGCGCCCCCGGCGCCCCGAGGACGAGCCGCTCCGCCTCGGCGAGCACCTCGCCCGTCGGGCCGGCCGGCGCGGGCGGCGTCAGCTCGTCGACGTCGGAGCCGTCGCGCTGGCCGAAGACCCCGGTCGAGCCGGTGTAGACGAGCGGCACGCCGCCGAGCCGGCGGGCGGCGGCGAGGAGCGCGCCGGTCGAGGCGACGTAGGCGGTCCGGTAGGCCTCGGCGGTGTCGGCGCCCGCCGACTGGCAGGCCACGACGGCGTCCACCGCCGGCACCCGCGCCTCGGCGCCGGGGGCGGCGAGGTCGAGCGCCAGCGGCTCGACGCCGAGCGCGGCGAGGGCGGCGGCCCGGGCCGGATC
>DASTGK010000348.1:0-7110 GCA_035719085.1 Anaeromyxobacteraceae bacterium | reverse complement strand
GGCTCGACGTCGCCGCCGTCTGCCGGGAGCTCACCGCCGGCGGCACGCCGGCCGCCGCCTTCGCCGCCGTCGACGACCTCGTCGCCGCCGTGGCCGCCGCGGCCCGCCCCGGCGACGTGGTGGTGGCCATGTCGAACGGCGCCTTCGGCGGCGTCTGGGGCAAGCTGCTCGAGGCGCTGGGGCGGCGCTGACGGCCGCCGGCTTCAGGGCGCCGTGCGAAGCGTCACGGCCTCGCCGCCCGTGACCGCCGCCTCGCCGACGGTGAGGCGCGCGAAGGCGGCGCCGGCGCGCACCGTGTACGCGTCGGCCTCGCAGCGGCCGTTTGGTCCAGTGGCGTAGGGCAGCCGGAGCTCGGCCAGGCCGTCCGGCCTGGCGCGCGCCGTCGACGACCAGCGGAAGCTCCGGGCCGGGGTCTTCACCGTGGTGAAGGCCGCCACCTCCTCGCCGGCGCCGGCCCGGACCTGGAGCCGCGCCCCAGGCACCACGCCGTACAGCTTCGCGGCGACGGCGCCGTCCGGATCGAGCGCCTCGCCGAGGAGGCGATAGGCGCCGAGCCCCTCGGCCTCGCCGCCCGAGCCGTCGGCCTGCCAGAGCCGGACCGGGACGAGCGCCTCGTAGCCGGCGCGGGTCTCGGTCCGCACGCCGCGCCAGCTCCTCGCCGCCACGACGCGCGCCGGGGTGCCCTCGGGCGCGAAGGGGCGCGAGAAGAAGACCTCGGTGATGGGGTTCAGGAGGAGCAGGAGCCCGCAGCGCCGCTCGGTCAGCACCGCCTCCGCCTCGCGCGCGTCGGACGCCTGGAAGAAGCGGGCCGAGTCCTCCATGGCGCGCGCGCCGCCCTCGATGCCGAACGGGCTCGACACCACCGGCCGGCCCGCCACGTACTGGATGGCGTGGCCCATCGACCACTCCGAGAAGAGGGCCGGGCGGGCCGCGTCGAGCGGGAGGGTCCGGCTCCAGGCGAGCAGATCGCGGAGGGCGAGGTACCTCGCGTCGCGCCCGGCGAGCACCTCCCCGGCGAACGGCGCGGCGGGGCCGAGGACGAGGCCGAGGGCGAGCGCCCCGGCCGCCCACGGGCCGACTCGGCGCGAGAGCAGGCCGCCCCACGCCAGCCACGCCGCCTCGGCGAGCAGCGCCGCCGGGACGCCGAGGTAGAGGGCGAACCGCTGGCGCGCCACGCCGAGGGTGGTGAATGCGGCCGCGTGGAAGAGGATCAGCGCGCCCGCGCCGAGGGGCGCCTCGCCCCGGCGGATGCGGCGTACCAGGGCGAGGGCGCCGGCCGGGACGACGAGGAGCAGGAGGCCGTACAGGGCGAGGACGGAGCGCAGCTCCGCCTCCAGCGGCTCGAACCCCGCGAGGACCAGCGGGTCGAACTCCTGGATGTTGGCGTACCAGGCGTTGGCGCGGACCACCCCCGCCAGCGCGTGGCCGATGGCGCCGGCGAACCCTGGGACCGCCAGGGCCGCGAGGAGCGGAAGGAGGCCGGCCGCCGCCGCCGCGAGCGCGCGCGCCGGCCAGGCGCGCAGGCGATCGGGTGCGCCGGCGGCGAGCGCGAGGAGGCCGCCGTACGCCGCCGCCAGCGCCAACGTGAGGACGTGGAAGCCGGTGAGGCCGCCCACCGACATCTCGGCGAGCGCCGACAGGCCGCGCAGCGCCGCGAGCATGCCGGCGAGGGCCAGCGCCGCCAGCCCGGCCCCCGCGCCGAGATCGCCCGCCAGCCGCCGCACCCCAGGATCGCCGGCCGGGCGCGCCACGAACCAGAGCGCCGAGAAGGCGACGAGCAGGAGCGGGTGGAGCGACGCCCCGAGCCAGTTCCAGGCGCCGAGCAGGAGCGCCGCCGCCAGCGCGGCGCGCGCCGGCCAGGGGCGCGACGCCGGATCCCGCAGCCCGGCCGCGACCGCCAGCAGGGCGGCGGTGGAGAGCAGCAGCTCGAGCACGTGCTGGTCGGCCCGTCCGATCATGCTGAAGACGGCGTGCGCCGGGAGGAGGGCCAGGACCAGCGCCGCCGCCAGGCCGCGGCCGCGCAGCGCCACCTGCGCCAGGCCGGCGACGAGGGGCAGCGTCAGGAGCGCGAGGAGCACCGGGACCACCGCGGCGCCCGACGCCAGCCGCTCGCGCGTGATCACGCCCCCGAGCGCCGCCACCTTCCCGGACGCGGCCAGGATGGCGTCGAAGAGCGGCGGCCATGGGACGTCGGCGCCGTGAGGGTAGTCGAGGCCCGGGTCGCGCCAGGGCGCGCCGGGCGCGCCGGCGAGCATCCGCTCCGCGCGCAGGACGTGATACGCGGGGTCGTCGTCGCCCGAGAGCTCGACCCCGTGCGCCGTGAAGACCTCGCCAGCGGGGAGGAGGCGGAGCGCTGCGCCGGCGACGAGCGGCAGGGCGAGCCAGAGCCACCTCCGGGGGGCGGAGGTCGCCCGGGGGGACGCGGAAAGGTTCGAGGAGGGGGCTTCCATCGGTCGGCGCGCGGCCCGCGATCCCTATCCGCTCCTCCCCGAACGGTCAACGCACCGTCGCCGCGGACGGCGACGCCCGTTTCGGAACGACGAGGGCCCGGCCACCTCGCGGCGACCGGGCCCGCAGGGCTCCGGGGATGCGCCGGTCCTAGTTCGGGTGGCAGGTCATGCAGACGGCCTGCTTCGTCCGGTCGTCGCTCCGGTGCTTCGAGATGAAGGTCGCCGGGTGCGGGCCGTTCGGGTTGGCCGGGTTGTCGGCGAAGCCGCCCACCTTGTGGCACTGCACGCAGATGGCGGCCGCCCCGGCGTCGTGGCAGCCGGCGCAGGCGACGATGTTCTTGCGGGCGGCGTGGCCGTGGAAGTTGCCGCCGGCCACGTCGGTGCCCCAGCCGGGCGGGTGCGGGTTGCGCGGCTGCACGCCCGACGACTGCGACAGGTTCTGCAGCGTGTGGCAGGCGTTGCAGAACTGGCTGCCGTGGCACTTGCGGCACGAGGCCGGGTTGGCGTCGGCCTCGACCATGTGGCGCGACACGTAGTCGCCGCGGTGGATGAAGTCGCGCTGCACCGCCTCCGGGAAGGCGATGGCCTGCCGCACCGGCGAGGTGGTGGCCGAGTGGCAGTCGGCGCAGAAGGTCTGCTCGTGGCACTGGGCGCAGGTCTCGGCCGTGGGCCGGGCCAGCTGGCCGTGGATCTTCATGAAGTCGCCGGCGTGCTGGAAGGCGGCCACCGGCTTCTCGTAGCGCTTCAGGTCCACGTGGCAGGGGGTGCAGCGCGCCTCGGCGAAGTCCTTCTGGTGCTTGTGGCAGCCGGTGCAGGCCGACATCGAGAGCTCGGCCGGCTCGGTCTCCTTGGCCTCGGTGAGCTTCACGTGGCAGGTGAGGCACTTCACGCCGCGCGCGAGGTGGGCGGCGTGGTCGACGCGCACCTCGAACTCGCGGGTGCGGGCCGGGACGGTCACCGACGGCGGCGCCTCGTGGCAGCCGGAGCAGGCCTCGCCGCCCTTGGGCAGGGCCACGTGGCGCACCCGCGCCTCGAGCGTGGTCGCCTTGGCGATCGAGGCGTGGCAGAGCAGGCAGTCGACGTCGCCCTCGACGTGGGGCGCGTGCGGGAAGACGTAGGGCGGGTCCGCCTTGGCGGCCGGCTTCACGTCCTTGGTGCAGGCGGCGGCCAGGAGGGCCGCGGCCACGACGAGCAGGTGGCGGTTCATCACTTCACCTCCCGCGCGCGGTAGGTCTGGTTGTACACGAGCTTCACCATGAGATCGGCCTGCTGCTCCAGGAACGGGGTGACGCCGGCGCGGCCGGCCAGCACCGCGCTCCAGAGCGGGGTGATGCGGTAGCCCGCGGCCAGCGTCCCGGTGACGGCCGACTTGTGGCCGTTCACCTCGACGGTGAGCTGGTGGGCCGTGACGTCGGCGGTGACGAAGGCCTGGCCGAGCTCGCGGCGGCCGAAGAGCCGGCCGCCCACGTACCCGCCCTTCTTGTTGGCGAGCGTGTTGTCGGTGCGCAGGACGGAGGCCTCGACGCCGAGCGACGTCTCGCCGTGCTCCCACTCGGCGCGGGCGGCCGCGTCGTGGCCGAGCTCGGTCTTGCCCTCCTCGCCCGGCTCGAGCAGGGCGTGGTAGTCGGCGCCGACGAGCAGGGCCTCGGTGAGGTGGTAGCGCACGCCGCCGCCGATCTCCTTGCGGTCGGTGTCGGTGAAGACCGAGAGGATCGACGCGCGGGACAGGAAGAGGTCGGGGCGCGCGTAGCGGAAGTCGGCGTTGACGAAGAGGTGCTTCGTCGCGTCCCAGAGCACGCCGACGGCCCCCTCGGCCACCTTGCCGGCGTAGATGCTGTAGGTGCCGTTGGCGGTGAAGACGACCGCGGCCAGCGGCTTCAGCCGCAGGTCGAGGCCGGCGTCCTGGCGGACCGGGTCGCCCGACTTCTCCACCACCACGGCGGAGGCGCCCACGTCGAGCCCGCGCCCGTAGGCGCCGGGGAAGCCGATCGACCAGCCGACGCGGCCGCCGTAGGCGAGGTCGCCGCCGGCCGGGTTCCAGCTCTTCAGGCCGTCGCGGGTGGTGAAGCGCTGCGACACCGGCGAGCCGGCGAAGGCGGCCACCGAGACACCGCCCGGCAGGCGCATCAGGAGGTCGCCGCCGTCGAGCTGGAGCATGCGGCCGGCGCCGGCGGTCACGAAGGCGCGGCCGGCGCGCAGCGCGACGGCGCGATCGAAGAGCTGCCCGCGCACGTAGCCGGTCTGCAGGTCGCCCGTGCCGTGGCCGGTGGTGCCGGCGTCCCAGCGGACGTCGCCGAGGTCGTAGGCGCCCCAGCCGGAGAGGACGAACTCGAGGTCCTGGAAGAGCGGGTTGCGCACCTGGCGGGCCGAGACGTTGACGATCTCGTAGAGGGGCGTGACCGTGGCGAGGTCGGGCTTGGCGCCCGGGGCGCCGCCGCGGGTCTGCTGCCCGGCGGTGAAGAGCGTGGTGGAGCTGGCCTCGATCACGTCGGCGCGGGCGGCCGTGGAGGCGCCGAGGGCCAGGAGCGCGGCGAGCAGGCGTGGGGTGGTTCGCATCGGGACCTCGATTGAGGCGTCTTGGAAGCGGGCGGAGCCCGGCCGCGACGGTGCGTTCGTCCCGCCCTCGCGGCGGGCGAGACGATGCCACAGGGGGCCCGGTGTAGGCTTGATTCAAATCAGGGCGTCCGGGAAAAACCCACTTGCGACAAGGCTCCGCACAGGGCGATCCCGGACGAGTGCCCGTATGATGCGCCCCCATGCGACCCACGGTTCGCGCCTTCGCTCCCCTGCTCCTCGCCCTCGCCGCCGGGTGCGCCGGCGGCCGCCCAGTCCTCGTCGCCTCGCCGCTGGTCGGCAAGCCGGCCGAGGTGGCCGCCCCCAACCTCTCGGGCGCGGAGGTAAGGGTGAGCGACGCGCGCGGCACGGTGCGCGTCGTCGACTTCTGGGCCACCTGGTGCGAGCCCTGCCGCGAGCAGCTGCCGGCGCTCGACCGGCTCTCGCGCGCCTACGTGGAGCAGGGGCTCAGGGTCTACGCCGTCGCCATGGACGAGGACCGGTCGCTCGTGAAGGCCTACCTCGAGGCCACGCCGGTCGCCTTCGAGGTGCTCTGGGACAAGGGGGGCGCGCGCCACGGCGAGCGGCTCGACGTGCAGCGGCTGCCGACCACGCTGGTGCTCGACCGGGCCGGCACCGTCCGCTTCGTCCACCAGGGCTACGTGCCGCGCAACGCCGAGCTGCTCGAGGAGGAGGTGAAGACGCTCCTCGCCGAGCCGGTGCCGTGATCGTGAGCCACGGGCCACGGGAACAGCACGGGCTACGGGTTCGGCTTCGGGTTCGGGCTGGGTGATCCGTGGGGAGGCACGACCGTGAAGTGCACCCGCAGCCGCTCGCGCTCCGCCTCGCCGGGCTCGGACGGCGACTCGCGCAGCCAGTAGGCCATCTCGTCCGCCTCCCAGGCGTAGGGCTCGCCGTTCATGAGGACGCGGCCGTCGGTGACGAGCTTGGTCGCCTCGAGCAGCGGCAGGTGGGCGAGGTCGCGGACCAGCGCCTCGAAGCGCCCCTGCCGCTCCGGGTCGACGAAGGCGAAGGCGTGGCGGGCCGAGTAGGCGAGGTGGAAGTGCGACGGGCGGAAGGCGACGCCGCCGAGCCCGAGCCGCACCGCCATGCGCGCCAGCATGGTGGCCGCCTCGCGCGCCAGCCCCAGCCCCGGCACCTCCTGGCCCGGCAGCCGCGGCCGCCGCTCGCTGAAGCGGGCGCGCGGGTTCCGCAGGCTGAGCCAGTGGACGTAGAGCATCGACACGCCCAGGCAGCGCCGCCGCTCCAGGATGGCCTCGACCAGCACCTGCGGCCCGTCGAGCCCGTCGGCCTCGCCGGTGAGGCGCATCCGCTCCCCGGCGCCGCCCTGGTCGAAGCCCACGCGGAAGTTGCGGTAGCCGAGGCGCGAGAGCTGCTGCAAGGTCCCGTAGCGGTGGAGCGCCAGCTCCATGCCGCTCGCCGTGTAGAAGCCGAGCAGCAGCCGCTGCCGCGTGGGCCGGAGCCCGAGCGACTCCTCGATGTCCTCGGCGCTCAGCTCGCCCGTGTCGCCCAGGTCGGCCGGGGTGAGCTCGGCCGAGATGCCGGAGAAGCGGGCCGAGAGCGGGTCGTAGCCCTCGGGGATGGCGCGCAGCGACCGGGTGGCCACCGCCATGCCGGCGCCGGCCAGCACCCGCCAGGCGCGCCGCGAGTAGCCGCCGCCCGGCACCCAGACCTGCGGCACGCCGTCGAGCCAGCGGGCCACCGCGAGGTCGCGCCGCCGCGCGCCGCGCAGCGTGAGGCCGAGCCGGCCCATCCGGTCGCCGTTCAGCACGTCGCCGCCGGCGATGACGTAGGCGAGCGCCGGCCGCGGCGCCCGGTCGAGGAGCGCGTCGAGCGCCGTCATGTACGGGTCGTCGCCGCACCCCTCGGGCAGCACCGTCTCGTCCACCGCCGGCAGCGGCCCCCAGTCCGAGCCGGAGAGCGAGCCGACGAAGACGCGCGGCTCGGCGCCGAGGCAGGCGGCGAGGCCGTCGGGCGGGTGGGCGTCGAGGTCGAGGATCACCACCTGGCCGTGGAAGCCCTCCTCGCGCACCGCCGCCACCGCCACCGCCACGTCGTTCACCGGGCAGAAGCCGCCGGCCGCGTC
>DASTGK010000347.1:0-6123 GCA_035719085.1 Anaeromyxobacteraceae bacterium | reverse complement strand
ACCGAGAGGAAGACGGCCACGCTGCAGCACGTCTCGGCCCACGCGCTCTACTACGTGGTGAACGAGGTGCAGCCCGGCTTCGACGCCGCCGCGGCCGCGCTCGGCGGCACCGTCGACTCGACCATCTGGGCGCCGCTCGAGACCGACTACGAGGGGACGGGCGGCATCCTGGCCAAGCTCGGCCAGTACTTCGGCGCGGAGACCGACGTCGACGGGAACGGCCGGATGATCTTCCTCTTCGCGAACCTGGGCGCGCTCGGAACGACGGCGAAGTCCGGCTTCCCGGTCGGCTACTTCGACTCGAAGGACGTCATCTTCCCGCAGGACACCACGGCCGGCTGCACCGCCCCGGGCAACGCCCAGGGCTCGAACGGCGCCGACATCCTCTACCTGCTCGACATCGGCACCTTCCACGACCACTCCTACCCGTACGCGACCATCGTCGGGGCCGAGTACCCGGGCACCATGGCCCACGAGCTCCAGCACAACGTCAACTTCAACGTGAAGTGCTGGGCCCCGGTGCACGCCACGCCGGCGCAGTCCTGCCTGGTCGAGGACACCTGGGTCAACGAGGGGCTCTCGATGGTCTCGGAGGATCTCGCCGGCTACGGGCTCGCCACGCAGTCGGAGCGCGACCGGCTCGGCCAGTACTTCGGCACCTACCAGGGCTGGAGCATGACCGTGTGGCAGTCGGACGCCATCGGCAACTACGGCGGCGCCCACGCCTTCATGCGCTACTGGCTCGATCAGAAGGGCTCGGCCTTCACCACCGCGCTCGTCACCTCACGCCTCGCCGGAAGCGCCAACCTGCAGGCAGCGACCGGCGTCACCTTCGAGGAGTCGCTCTCGCGCTTCGCGGGGGCCGCGCTCTTCTCGGGCGAGAGCTTCGCGCCCACGACCCCGACGGCCGGCGAGTGGCAGTACGCCTCCGGCGTCAACATCCCCTGGAGCCCGCTCCACATCGCGCTCGGCTACGTCAACTACACGCCGCTCACGGCGGGGGTGGCGGCCACCCCGAGCCTGCGGACCGACGGCTGGGCGACGCTCATGACCGGCGTCGGCTCCGGCGGGACGGCCACGCTGACCGTCACCTCGGGCGAGGCGGTGAAGCCGACGGCGCTCGTGGTGAAGTTCAGCGGCTCGCTGCCGCGGTAGCGACGTCCTCGGGCGCTCGGCGCGCCGGCGCGATCGGTCACCCCGACCGCGCCGGCGGCGCGCTCCACGGAGCCGCGGGGGCGTCGGCTACCGCATCTGCGGCTGCGCGGCGGGCGCCTGGACGACCGGCGCCACCGGCTTCCGCTCGATCTTCTCGCCGTTCGCCAGCATCTTCAGCGAGAGCGAGAGCAGGCTGGCGAGCAGCTCGCCCGAGCCCGGCACGTCGAGCTTGCGGTAGATGCGCTTGCGCCGCGCGCGGATGGTCTCCGGCGAGACGCCGGCCGCCGCCGCGGAGTCCTTGCACGCGAAGCCCTGCGCGATGCGCAGCACCTCGGCCCGCTCCGCCGGCGTGAGGGTGGTGCCCTCCATGAAGCGAGCGGCGAAGGGCGTGAGGATCTCGATGTCGATCTGGGCCATGGTCTGTTCCCCGCTTGTGTGTTGCCCCTGTGGGGGCCGAGCCGCCGGCGTCCGACACCAACTCTTGATGGGCACTCTTTGCGGGAGCGACCCACCTGGTGCGTATCCCGGCGATCAGGACGTTAATACCGACCCGTCTGGTTGCCACCCCCCTGGTCCTATTTTTTTGTAAGCAGCCGATTTATCAGCCGTAAATTAGTCAACTGCCCGGCAGGGATCGGACGCGCTCTGCACGAGAGCGCGACAGAGATACCTCCTTAGGGTGGGTCGCAGTCTTTTCGTCGCACTCGGACGGTGAGTACGTCTCGATGCCAGGCGCGAGCCCCACTCGCTACCCCATCGAGATGCGATCGCGCTTCTTCGGCGGGTCGGCGCCGACCGCGCGATCGCCGCCCGCGGCGCGCGCCGCGGTGAGCGCCTCGGCGGCGCGCTTCACCAGCGACCCGAAGGAGACGGTGCCGTGGCCGTCGTGGCTCGCCACGCCGACGCTCACCGTCACCGGGATGGCGGTGGCGCGCTCGCGCACGCGGCTGGCGAGCCGGCGGCAGACGTGGAGCCCGCCGCCGGACGGCGTGTGCGGCATGAGCACCACCAGCCGGTCCTCGCTGAACGGCACGACGATGTCGATGTCGCGCACGGCGCCGGAGACGAGGCCGGTCAGCTCGGCGAGGAGCGCGGCCCGCGCCCGCGGCCCGATCTGCCCGGCCAGCTCGTCCCAGCGGTCGACGGACAGGAGCGCGAGCGAGAGCGGGATGCCGTAGCGCTTGGAGCGCTTCACCTCGACGAAGAGGAGCCGCTTCAGGAACCCGAGGTCGTGCGCCCCGCTCGCCGCGAGCGGCGGCCTGCCGCGCTCGGCCGCCTGGAGCGCGCGGGCGGCGGCGGTGAGCCGGGCGGCCAGGGCGCAGGTGCCGGCCACCTGCGGCGCGGTGAGCGGCCCGACGAGGACGCCGTCGGCGCCGAGCGCGCCGGGGTAGGCCTCGGCCTCCTCCTCGTCGAAGAAGAGGGCCAGCACCGAGAGGTGCGGGTCGGCCTTCTTGAGCGCGGCCACCACCAGGTCGGCGCCGGGCGCGGCCCGCACCACCGCGGCGACGTGCGCCGCAGGGTCGAGCCGGGCGGCGGCCTCGGCGGGGCGCACCGCGTCCATCCCGAACCCGGCCGGCTCGAGATCGCGCCGGAGCGCCGAGACGACCGGCTTCGACTCGACCGCGACGAGGATGCGACCCGACATGCGCGGGCAATGTATCATCGGGGTGCCGTGGCTTCCCCTCGAATCGCGCTCGCGCAGATCGACCCGACCGTCGGCGACCTCGACGGCAACGCCGCCCTCGTCCGGCAGGCCGCCGGCGTGGCCCGCGCCGCCGGCGCCGGCGTGGTCCTCTTCCCGGAGCTGACGCTCTGCGGCTACCCGCCCCGCGACCTGCTCGACCTGCCGGAGTTCGTCGAGCGGACCGCCCGCACGCTGGCCGAGCTGGCGGCGCCGGCCGACTGGTCGAGGGACCTGGCGCTCGTCATCGGCTTCCCGGAGAAGGTGGAGGGCGCGCCGCCGCCCGGCCTCATGAACGCCGCCGCGCTCGTCGCCGGCGGGCGCGTGGCGGCGGTGGGGCGCAAGTCGCTCCTGCCCACCTACGACGTCTTCGACGAGACCCGCTACTTCCTCCCCGCCGCGCAGGCCACCGCGGCGCCGCTCGACGGCCTCGCCCTGTCGCTCGGCCTCTCCATCTGCGAGGACGTCTGGAACGACAAGCGCTTCTGGCAGCGGCCGCGCTACGCGCGCGACCCCATCGCCGAGCTGGTGGCGGGCGGCGCCGGGCTGGTGGCCAACGTCTCGGCCTCGCCCTACGCGCTCGGCAAGCCGGCGCTGCGCGAGCGGATGCTGGCGGCGGCGGCGCGCGGCCACGGCGCCCCCATCGCCTACGTCAACCAGGTGGGCGGCAACGACGCCCTGCTCTTCGACGGCGGCTCGATGCTGCTCGCCGCCGACGGCCGCGTGCTGGTGCGGGCGCCGCTCTTCGCCGAGGCGATCCTGGTGGCCGACCTGGACGGCGAGCGGCCCGAGGTGCTCGGGCTCGACGGCCGCCCCCTGCCGCCGCTCGGCCCGGCGCCGGCCGACGAGGAGGCCGACGAGCTCCTCCGCGCGCTGGTGGTCGGCGTGCGCGACTACGTCCGAAAGTGCGGCTTCAGGAGCGCCGTGGTCGGCCTCTCCGGCGGCATCGACAGCGCGCTCACCGCCTGCGTCGCCGCCGAGGCGCTCGGGCCGTCGAACGTGCTCGGCGTGGCCATGCCGTCGCGCTACAGCTCCGGCCACAGCCGCGAGGACGCGCGGGCGCTGGCGACGGCGCTCGGCGTCCGCTTCCAGGAGATCGCCATCGAGCCGATGCACGCCGCCTTCCTGGCCCAGCTGGAGCAGGCCGAGGGGAAGCCGCTCGGCGACCTGGCCGAGCAGAACGTGCAGGCGCGCATCCGCGGCCAGATCCTCATGGCCCTCTCCAACGACACCGGCGGCCTGGTGCTCTCCACCGGCAACAAGAGCGAGCTGGCGGTCGGGTACTGCACGCTCTACGGCGACATGGCGGGGGGCCTGGCGGTCATCGGCGACCTGCCGAAGACCATGGTCTACCGCGTGGCGCGGGCCGCCAACGCCCGCGCCGGGCGCGCCCTCATCCCGGAGCGGACCTTCACCAAGCCGCCGTCGGCCGAGCTCAAGCCCGGCCAGCTCGACCAGGACTCGCTGCCGCCCTACGACGTGCTCGACGACATCCTGCACGCCTACCTGGAGGAGCGGCGCCCCGCCGGCGAGATCGTGGCGCGCGGCCACCCGGCCGAGACGGTGCAGCGCGTGCTCCGCATGGTGATGGCCACCGAGTACAAGCGGCGGCAGGCGGCGCCGGTGCTCAAGGTGAGCGAGAAGGCCTTCGGCGAGGGGCGGCGCTTCCCCATCGCCCACGGGTGGAAGCATTGAAGGAGAAGCCAGGAGGACGCCGAACCCGCACCCGCACCCGCACCCGTCGGCCGTGCCCGTGAACCGTGAGCCGTGAGCCGTGAGCCGTGAGGCCGTGCCCGACCGAGGAGGAGACAGGGAGGGGGGTCGGGTCGGGTCGAGGGCGGGACCACGGTGCACGGAACCTCGGTCCACGGGATCACGGAGACGGGGCACGGGTTCGGGTTCGGGTTCGGAGGGGACCGACATGGCCAGCAGGCGTAAGACCCGTAGCGCATCGTCCGCCCGCCCATCCGGCCTCCCCTTCGACCTCTTCCCCCCCGGCACCCTCTCGCTCTCCTCCGTCGACCTCTCGGCCGACGTGGCGAGCGGCGAGTACGAGGAGCGGCTGAAGGAGCTGCAGGAGAAGGTCTTCGCGCGCCAGATCGACGGGTTCCTCAAGGGCGAGCGGACGGTGGTGGCCTTCGAGGGCTGGGACGCCGCCGGCAAGGGCGGCTGCATCAAGCGGCTCACCGCGCTCATGGACCCGCGCGGCTACAAGGTCTGGCCCATCGCCGCGCCGCGCGACGAGGACGCGCGCCACCACTGGCTCTGGCGCTTCTGGCGCCGGCTGCCGGAGGCGGGCGAGGTGACCGTCTTCGACCGGAGCTGGTACGGCCGGGTGCTGGTGGAGCGGGTCGAGGGGTTCGCCAAGCCGGCCGAGTGGCAGCGCGCCTACGACGAGATCAACGCCTTCGAGCGGACGCTCACCGCCGACGGCGTGCGGCTGGTGAAGCTCTTCCTCCACATCGACCGGGCGGAGCAGAAGCGCCGCTTCGACGAGCGGGAGGAGGACGCCCTCAAGCGCTACAAGATCGGCCCGGAGGACTGGCGCAACCGGAAGAAGTGGCCGGAGTACGAGCGGGCCATCCAGGAGCTGCTCGACCGGACCCACCGCCCGGACGCCCCCTGGGTCCTCGTCGCCGCCAACTCGAAGCGCCACGCGCGCCTCGAGGTGCTGCGGACCGTGATCGAGCTGATGAGCTGACGCGGGGCGGCTAGAAGCGCACCACCATGCCGGCGAGCGCCACGAGCCAGGCGAGGTGGCCCACGCCGGAGACCGCGGCGAGCTTCTTCGCCTCGGGCAGCAGCGCCGACGGGGCCTGACCCGCCTCGAGGCCCGCCGTGATGCGGCGCACGCCGGGCCGCAGCACGGCCCCGGTGATGGCGGCCCGCACCACCGCCAGCGCCATCCCGAGCCAGAGGCCGGTGCGCACGTTGGGCCAGATGCCCGAGAAGTGGAGCAGCGCCAGGCCGGTGAGGATGGTGAGGCCGCCGGAGGCCCCGTCGAGCCCGACGGCGGCCCGGGCGCGCCGGGTGAAGGCGAGCGCCTCGGCGCCACCGGCGGTGAGCGAGCGGCGGGCGTCGCCGGCCAGCCAGAGCGCGGCCCCGAGCCAGGCGGCCATGGAGAGGACGTGGAGGAAGCGGAAGAGGTCGTTCACGTGGTGGTCTCCCGGGCTCCACTTGTAGCGCGCGGCGGAGACCTCCGCGCGCCTTGGGTGGGGCGCGGCGAATTCACTGTGTGAGAACGAGGCGGGTCAGCCCCCTCTCCCCGGCCCTCTCCCCCGATGGGC
>DASTGK010000346.1:0-2732 GCA_035719085.1 Anaeromyxobacteraceae bacterium | reverse complement strand
GGGGTCGGGCGTGGCGCGGTCGGCGGCGCGGGCCGCCGCGGCCTGGACGGCCGTGATCGGCCGGTCGGCGGCGGCGAGCCGGGCGAGGAGGGCCCGCGGCTCGAGGTCTGGCCGTCGGGCCGGCGCGCCCCCGGGGGTTGCACCTGACTCATCCGGTCGGGCGAGAGTGACGAGGGAGAGGGTCAGGCCGAGGAGGACGGTCGCCGTCATGGGCGTCTGGGATGGCAAGCCGCGGACCAGCGCAACCCGGCGAGATCACGAGCCCTCGATCCTGGCCTGCGTCGCGCCGGCGCCCGCCGGTCCGGGGCGCGGTCCCTCGCCCACGGGACGTCGCCCCCGCCTGAAGGATCGCGACCTAGAGTTTCGATTGACCCCCCGCCTGCGACGCAAAGTTACACGAACGGAGCGTCGTGTAGGTGAATCGGCCAAGCCGAGTGATCCCGGGCCGTTGTGGAGGTGGACGGAGGGGGCTCGGCCCAGCGCCGGCGGGCCCAGCCGGTGGTGGCGGCCTTGCAATGGACCCGCGGCAGGACGCCCAGGACCGAGGTGGCTACGTGATGGAGCGAAAGAAGATCCTGCTGGTCGACGACTCGAGCACCGTCCGGCTGATGGAGCGGATGATCCTCGCCCGCCAGCCCTACGACCTGGTCGAGGCGCGCGACGGGCAGGAGGGGGTCGAGAAGGCCCGCGCCGAGAAGCCGGACCTCATCCTCATGGACGTGGTCATGCCGCGCATGACCGGCTTCGAGGCCTGCAAGAAGCTCCGCGAGGCCGACGAGACCAAGGCCATCCCGGTCATCATGGTCACGACGCGCGGCGAGCTCGACTCGGTCGAGACCGGCTACGCCGCCGGCTGCAGCGACTACGTCACGAAGCCGATCAGCGGCATCGAGCTGCTCACCAAGATCCGCAGCTGCCTGGGGGAGTGATCACATGAGCGACGGCATCCGGCCCACGCAGCCCGAGCCCTTCGCGGCGGCCATCGCCGCCACCGCCGCCGCCGGGCGCCACGGCCGCGACCTGCAGAGCGTCAACGAGCGGCTGCGCAACCTCATCAGCTCGCTGCGCACCGAGCAGACCCGGCTCGAGGAGTGGCGGACCAGCCCCACCGCCACGCCGCCCGCCGCCACCCCGCCGCCTCCGCCCGCCGCGCCGCCGCCGGCCGCGCCCCCGGGCAGCTCCGATCAGGACCGGCGCCGGCTCGAGGCCGAGCTGGCCCTGGCGCACGAGGCGGCCGCCCACGCCCGCGAGGAGCGGGAGCGGCTGCGCGCCCAGCTCTCCGAGCTGGAGCAGGAGAACCGCCGGCTCTGCGACCAGTTCGTCGAGACGCAGGAGCAGGTGCTCGAGCTGGCCCAGCGCTTCGTCGCCCTGTCGCGCCTCAACGGCGCCCGCGACCGGACCGAGGGGCTGGAGGTGGTGCAGGAGGTGGTGATCAACCTCATCGGCTCGGAGGAGCTGGCGGTCTTCGCCCGCGAGGAGGGCGCGCTCACGCTCCTCCACACCTTCGGCGTCTCGGCCGACCGGGCCGGCCGGCTGGCAGGCGCCTCGGGCGCGCTGGCCCGCGCCGCGCGCGAGGGCGAGCCGTTCGTCGCCTCGGGCGACGCGGCCGCGCCGGGCGAGGAGGACCTCACCGCCTGCATCCCGCTGCGCTGCGGGGCCCAGGTGGTCGGGGTCATCGCCGTCTTCCGGCTGCTGGGCCACAAGCCGGGGCTCTCGGCGAGCGACCACGCCGTCTTCGACCTCCTGGCCGACCACGCGGGCGCCGCCCTCCGGCTCTCGAAGCCGGCCCGGGCTGCCTAGGCGAGCGGCGCCGTGCACAAGCCCTTCACCCCGCCGCCGGCGCCGGCCGGCGAGGGGCCGCCCGCCCCGGGCGGCCGCGACGTCGTCTACCTGCACGCCGGGCAGCTCGTGGCCGCCGCGCGCCCGACCGCCATCACCACCATCCTCGGCTCCTGCGTCTCGGTCTGCCTCTTCGACCCGGTCACCGGCGCGGGCGGCATGAACCACTACCTGCTGCCGCTCCACGTCGAGCGCGAGAAGTCGGCGCGCTTCGGGACGGTGGCGGTGCCGCAGCTCATCGAGGCGGTGCTGCGCGCCGGCGGCCGGCCCGGCTCCTTGCGGGCCAAGGTCTTCGGCGGGGCGAGCGTCATCGGCGCCTTCCGCCACCAGCGCAACCTGGGCGAGGAGAACGTGAAGCTGGCCCTGCAGCTCCTCGCCGACGCCTCCATCCCCGTGCTGGAGCGGGACGTGGGGGGCGAGCGGGGACGCAAGGTGATCTTCCACGCCGACGACGGCACCGCCTGGGTGCGCCGGCTCTAGGAGGCCCCGATGGACGAGTTCGAGGTCGATCGCGACGCGCTGGTCACCGCCTACCTGGCCGAGGCCGAGGAGGTGCTGGCGCGCATGGAGCTCGGGCTGGTCGAGCTCGAGGGGCGCCCCTCCGACGAGGAGCTGCTCCACGCCCTCTTCCGCGAGGCCCACACGCTCAAGGGGGGCGCCACGCTGGTGGCCTTCGACGGCGTGCGCGACCTGGCCCACGACCTGGAGAGCGTGCTGGAGCGGCTGCGCAACCACACGCTGGCCATCGGCTCGGCGCTGGTGACGCTGCTGCTCCGCTCGGTCGACGTGCTGCGCGCCGCCATCGCCGACGCCGCCGCCGGCGCCGCCGAGCCCTCGGCCGCCACCCGCGCCTTCCAGGCCGAGCTGGCCGAGGTGGCCGGCGCCGCCGCCCC
>DASTGK010000345.1:0-5082 GCA_035719085.1 Anaeromyxobacteraceae bacterium | reverse complement strand
GAGATCGCCTACCGCTGCGGCTGCAGCCTGGAGCGGGCCCGCGCCGCGGTCTCGGCGCTCGGCGCCGACGGGGTGGCCGAGGTGCTGGCGGCCGAGGGCCAGGCCGAGGTCTCCTGCGAGTTCTGCCACGCCCACTACGTGGTCGACCGCCCCCAGCTCGAGGAGCTGGAGCGGCGGCTGCGCGAGGGCGAGACCGGCCCGGCCACGCCGGCCTGACCCGCCGGGCGCGGGCGCCGCGTGGTACATTCGGCGCCCAACGGCCGCGCCGCCGGCCACCACCCTGGAGGCGAGCCATCGCCACCGCGAAGAGCAAGGGCGCCCCGAGGCGCCGCACCACCGCCGCGCCGAAGCGGGCCGCGAAGAAGGCCGCCCCCCGCCGCGCCGGCGCCAGCCAGCCGGACCACCCGCTCGGCGAGGGCGTGGCCGACGGCTTCGCCATGCGCCGCCTCAACGCGCCGGCCCGCCTCTCGCGCAGCCCGAAGCGGGCCATGCGCGAGATCGGCTGGGCCACCTTCGGCGAGGTGGCCCGCCAGCTGGCGGCCCGCATCGCCGAGAAGTTCCGCCCCGACACCGTCGTCGGCATCGCCAAGGGCGGCGTCTTCGCCGGCGGCGCGCTGGCCGCCGCGCTCCAGGCCGACTTCCGCCCCGTCCGCATCGAGAAGCGGCGCCGCGACGCCAGCCCGCTCCCCGACACGCTCGACCAGCTGCCCGACCTCACCGGGCGCAAGGTGCTCGTGGTGGACGACGTCTGCGCCTCCGGCTCGACGCTCGCCAAGGCGCGCGCCCTCTGCAAGAAGGCCGGCGCCCGCGAGGTGAAGACCGCGGTGCTGGTGAAGCGCCCGGGCGGGGCCCGCCCCGACTGGTTCGCGCTCGAGACCGACGAGCTCATCCTCTTCGGCTGGGACTACCAGCTCGACGGGGCCGGGACCGGCGCCGGCGATCCGGGCGAGGTCGGCGTCTAGGCCGCGCCACGCGAGCGGGCGCCATGTCGCGCGTCGTCATCGGCACCGCGGGCCACGTCGACCACGGCAAGACCGCGCTCGTCCGGGCGCTCACCGGCGTCGACACCGACCGGCTCTCCGAGGAGCAGCGGCGCGGCATCACCATCGAGCTCGGCTTCGCCCACCTGGCGCTGCCGAGCGGCCTCGAGGCCGGCGTCGTCGACGTGCCGGGCCACGAGCGGTTCGTCCGCTCCATGGTGGCCGGCGCCGGCGGCGTCGACCTCGTCGTGCTGGTGGTGGCGGCGGACGAGGGGGTGATGCCCCAGACCCGCGAGCACCTCGACATCTGCCGGCTGCTCGGCGTGCCGCGCGGCCTGGTGGCGGTGACGAAGAGCGACCTCCTCCCCGAGCTCGGCCCCGACTGGCTGCCGCTCCTCGAGGAGGAGCTGCGCGCCGCCACCGCCGGGACCTTCCTCGAGGGCTGCCCCATCGTCCCCTGCTCCTCGCGCACCGGCGAGGGGCTGCCGGCGCTGCTCGCGGCCCTCGACCGGCTGGCGGCCGAGGTGCCGCCGCGCCCGGCCGACGGCCCGCTGCTCCTCCCCATCGACCGGGCCTTCTCCCTGAAGGGCTTCGGCACGGTGGTGACCGGCACCCTCCTCTCCGGCGCGGTGGCCGAGGGGGAGACGGTGGCGCTCGTGCCCCCCACCCACGGCGTCGAGCCGCTGCGCGTCCGCAGCGTGCAGGTCCACGGCCGCCCGGTGGCGCGCGCGCTCGCCGGCCAGCGCACCGCCGTCAACCTGCCCGGCGTGGAGCCGTCGGCCATCCGCCGCGGCCAGGCGCTGGCCCACGCCGGCGTGGTGCCGGCCTCCTCGCTCCTCGACGCCGAGGTGACGCTCCTCGCCGCCGCCCCCCGGCCGCTCAAGCACCGCGCGCACCTCCTGCTCCACGTCGGCACGGCCCACGTCGAGGCGGCCGTCTCCCTCCTCGACCGGCAGGAGCTGGCCCCGGGCGCCTCGGCCCCGGCCCAGCTCCGGCTCGCCGCCCCGCTCGCGGCGCTGCCGGGCCAGCGCTTCATCCTGCGCGGCTTCGCCAAGCTCGACGGGCGCGGCGCCACGCTGGCGGGCTGCCGGATCCTCTCGGTCGCCTCGCCGCGCCGCCGGCGGGGGAAGCCGGAGACGCTCGCCCAGCTCGAGGCCCTCTCCCGCGGCGACGCCGGCGTCCGGCTGGCGGCGGTGCTCGCCATGGCCGGGCCGGCCGGGCTCGACGTCGAGGCGCTCACCGGCCGCACCGCGCTCCCGCCCAAGGCGGTCGAGGAGGGGCTGCAGCGGCTCGGCGCCCGCGGCGGCGCCCTGCTCGTCGACCGGGAGCGGCGCGCCTGGGTGGCGGGGACGGTGGCCGACGGGCTGGCCGCCCGCCTCGTCGCGGCGGTCGAGGCGCACCACCGCGACCACCCGCTCGCCGCCGGCATCGGGCGCGAGGCGCTGCGCGGCGTGCTCCCGCCGGTGGCCGAGGCGCGCCTCTTCGCCCGGCTCCTCGCCCGGCTCGTCGAGGCGGGCGCGCTGGTGGCCGAGGGGGAGCTGGTGCGGCGCCCCTCCCACCGCGCCGGGGCGGCGGGCGGGGCCGGCGGCGCGGCCAAGGAGCGGGTGGCGGCGGCGCTCGCCAAGGGCGCCCTCACCCCGCCCTGGCTCGCCGAGCTGCCTTCGCTCGCCGGCGCCACCCCGGCCGACGTGGCGGCGGTGCTGAAGCTGCTCACCGCCGAGGGGAAGGCGGTGCGGGTGTCGGCCGAGCTCTACTACGACGCCGCCGCCATCGCCGGGCTGCGCGAGCGGCTCGTCGCCTGGCTGCGCCAGCGCAAGGAGATCACCACCGCCGAGTTCAAGGAGCTGGTCGGCGCCACGCGCAAGCACGTCATCCCGCTCGCCGAGTACTTCGACCGGGAGAAGGTGACCCTGCGCGTCGGCGAGAAGCGGGTGCTGCGCGGGGAGGGGCGGTGACCGGCGTCGTCCGCGACCGCTCCACCGGCACCATCGTCCTGCGCGAGAAGCGGGTCGTCTACGCCTCGGCCGGCGCCGCCGCCGTCACCGGTCGGGCGGCTCGCGACCTGCTCGGCCGCCCCTTCCTCGACTTCATCGCCCCGGAGGACCGGGAGCGCGTCGGCGACCGACACGAGCGGCGGCTGCGCGGCGAGCCGGTGCCGACCGAGTACGAGATGGTGCTGCTCCTGCCGGACGGGGGGCGGCGCACGGTGGAGGCCCTCGTCTCGCTCGAGGGCGCGGACGAGGTGGTGGTGCAGCTGCGCGACCTCTCCGACCAGACGGAGCGGCGCCGCCGGCTGGCCGGCCTGGCCGAGCTGGGCGTCGCCATCCAGCGCGAGCGGACCGAGGCGGCCATCTTCGAGCGGGTGCGCGAGGGGCTCCTCGGGCTCGGGCTGGCCTCGTTCCTCGTCCGGCCGGAGGGGGGCGGCCTCCGCGTCGCCTGGCTCCGGGCGCCGGCGCCGGCCGAGGCGGCCGTGTCGTCGCGCATGGTGCAGCTCACCCAGGGCTACCTCGGCCCGTGGACCTCCTTCAGCCGGACGGCCTGGGACGAGGGCGTGGCCTTCTCCGACGACTGGGTGCTGCAGGCCGCCGCCTTCCTGCCGCCCGAGTATCGCCGGGACGCCCGGGCGCTGGCGGCCGAGCTGGGGCTGGTGCGGGCGCTGGCCGTGCGGCTCGACGAGCGCCGCGGCGCCACCAGCTACCTGGTGGCGGCCGGCGACTGGCCCCGGCCGGCCGACGTGCCGGCGGTGCGCCTCTTCGGCGCGCAGGTGGCGGCCGCCCTGGACTCGGCCCGCGACATCGCCGAGCTCTCCGAGCGGAACTTCGACCTGGCGGCGCTCAACCGCCTGGGCGAGCTGGCCGCCGGCGCCGACGGGCTCGACGCGCTCCTGCCGCCGGCGGGCGAGGTGGTGCGGGCCACGAGCGGCTGCCAGGCCATGGCCGTCTACGGCGCCGACCACGCCACCCGCACGCTCCGGCTCCTCCACGCCGCCGGCGCGCCGCCGGAGGCCGGGGTGTACGCGGCCCAGACCACCTTCGACTCGGCGCTCGGCGGCGTGGTGACGAGCCGCCGGCTGGTGGTGGCACAGGTCGCCGACCTGGTGCCGGCGCAGCGCGCCTGGCTGGAGAAGGCCGGCTTCCGGACCTTCGCCTGGGTGCCGCTCGTCAGCCGCTCGCGCGTGCTCGGCGTCATGGTGACCGCCTGGCAGGCGGCGCGCGACGCGCCCGCCTGCCGCCCCGAGCTGCTCCTCGCCATGGGGGCCCACTTCGCCGCCGCCATGGAGGCGCACGACCTGCTCGGCGACCTGCGCCGCCGCGTCGCCGAGCTGACGCTCCTCAACGACGTGGCCGTGGCCACCGCCACGCTCGACCCGGTGCTGCTCCTCGAGAACGCGCTGCGGCGCGTCTGCGAGACCTTCGGCGGCGACGGGGCCTTCGCCTACCTGGTCGAGGGCGAGGCGCTGGTGCAGAAGGCCTCCATCGGCATCGACCCCGAGGCGGCGGCGCTGGTGGCGCGGCTCGACCTGGGCGAGGGGCCGGCCGGCCTGGCCGTCGAGCGGCAGCAGGTGGTGACCGAGCCGACGCCCGAGGAGCTCGGGCCGCGCTGCGCCGCGGTGCGGGCCCGCGAGGGGTTCCAGGCGGTGGTGGCGGTGCCGCTCCTCGCCAAGACCCGCGCCGCCGGCGCCCTCTGCCTGGCGCGGCGGGCGGCCCGCCCCTTCGCCCGCGGCGACGTGGCGCTGCTCTCGGCCATCGGCGCCCAGCTCGGCGTGGCGGTGGACGCGGCGCGCCAGTACGCCGACACGCAGCGGCGCGCCCGCGACCTCGAGGCCATCAACGCGCTGGCGCTCCGGGTCTTCGGCAGCGCGCCCGGCGAGGCCCGGGCCCTGCTCGACGACGCCTGCCGGGAGGTGGCCGGGGCGCTCGGCGCGCGCCAGGCGCTGGTGCTGCTCCTCGACGAGGACGGCCGGACGCTGCGGCTGGCGGCGGCGCACGGCGAGCCGGTGCCGCCCGACCTGCGGACGCTGCCGCTGGAGCGGGCCCCGCTCGCCGCCGAGGCCCTGCGCACCGGCGTGCCGGCCTTCGCCGAGGCCGGCGGCGGCGATCCC
>DASTGK010000344.1:0-3814 GCA_035719085.1 Anaeromyxobacteraceae bacterium | reverse complement strand
CTCATGGGCGGCCGCGGCAAGAAGGCCCCCTACGCGCCGCTCCGGCCGCTCTTCGGCGGGCGGGTGAAGGCGCTCCTCACGCTCGGCGAGGACGCGCCGGCGGTGGAGCGCGAGCTCGGCGACCTCTGCCCGACCGAGGGGTGCGGCACGCTGGCGGCGGCGGTGACCCGCGCCGCGGCGCTGGCCGGCCCGGGCGACGTGGTCCTCCTCTCGCCCGCCTGCGCCAGCTACGACCAGTTCACGAGCTACGAGGACCGCGGCGCCACCTTCCGCCGGCTCGTGGAGGCCCTGCCGTGACCGACGCCCCCGCCGCGCCGCGCCAGGCGCCGCCGCCCTTCGACGGCCTCCTGCTCTTCACCGTGCTCGTGCTCGCGGCCGGCGGCGCGGTGATGGTCTACTCGGCGAGCGCCATCACCGCCACGCGGCAGCTCCAGGACGAGTTCTTCTTCCTGAAGCGCCAGGCGGTCGCCTTCGCCATCGGGCTCGGCGCCCTGGTCCTGGCCCTGCGCGTCGGCTACCGGCGGCTGGCGGCGCTCGCCTACCCGCTCCTCGTGGTGACGCTCGCGGCGCTGGTGCTGGTGCTCGTCCCCGGCATCGGCAAGCTGGCCGGCGGCGCGCGCCGCTGGATCTACCTCGGCGTCGTCAACTTCCAGCCGGCCGAGCTGGCCAAGGTGGCGCTGGTGCTCTACCTGGCCCGCTCGCTCGCCCGCAAGCGCGACAAGATGCGGCTCTTCTCCATCGGCTTCCTGCCGCACGTCCTCGTCACCGGCGTCATCATGGTGCTCGTGCTCCTCGAGCGCGACCTCGGCACCTGCGTCATCATGGCGCTCGTCCTCTTCACCATGCTCTTCGCGGCCGGCACCCGCCTCTCGTACCTCGTGGCCGCGGTGCTGCTCGCCGTGCCCATCGGCTGGCGGCTCATCGCCGGCACGCCCTACCGGCTGGAGCGCTGGCTCGCCTACCTCGACCCGTGGGGCCACCGCGACGGCGCCGGCTTCCAGCTCGTCGAGTCGCTGCTCGGCATCGGCAACGGCGGCTGGTTCGGCCAGGGGCTGGGCCAGGGCAAGGGGAAGCTCTTCTACCTGCCGGCCGCCCACACCGACTTCATCGCCGCGGTCATCGCCGAGGAGGCGGGGCTCCTCGGCATCGCGGCGCTGCTCCTCCTCTACGCGGTGCTGGTCTGGCGCGGCCTGCGCGCGGCGCGGCGGGCCGCCGAGCCCTTCGGCGCCTACGTGGCGCTCGGGCTCACCACGCTCTTCGGCGCCCAGGCGCTCGTCAACCTGGCGGTGGTCTTCGGCCTGCTGCCGACCAAGGGGCTCACCCTGCCCTTCGTCTCCTACGGCGGCAGCTCGCTCATGACGCTGCTCGGCGCCGCCGGGATCCTCCTCTCCGTCTCCGGCGACCGCGGCGGCTACCTCACGCCGGGCGTCCAGGCGGTGCGGGTGGCGGCCCCGGCCGCGGCGGAGGGCGCGCCGTGAGGCTGCTCGTCGCCGGCGGCGGCACGGGCGGCCACGTCTTCCCGGGCATCGCGCTCGCCGAGGAGGTGGTGACGCGCCACCCGAAGAACGACGTGGTCTTCGTCGGCACGGCCCGCGGCCTCGAGGCCCAGGTGGTGCCGGCGGCCGGCTTCCCCATCGAGCTCGTCGAGGTGAAGGGGCTGAAGGGGAAGGGGATCGTGGGGGCGCTCCTCAACCTCTTGCTCCTGCCGCGCGCCTTCCTCCAGTCGTGGCGCATCCTCGACCGCTGGCGGCCGGACATGGTGGTGGGGGTGGGCGGCTACGCCTCCGGGCCGGTGGTGCTGGCCGCCTGGCTGAAGCGCATCCCCACCGCGGTGCAGGAGCAGAACGCCATCGCCGGGCTGACCAACCGCATCCTCGGGCTCTTCGTCCGGGCCGCCTTCACCGCCTTCCCCGAGGCGGCCCAGAGCTTCCCGCGGCGCAAGGTCTTCCAGCTCGGCAACCCCATCCGCCGCTCGCTGCTCGACAACTTCATGCGCCCCTCGGCCGGCCACGACCGGCTGCGGCTGCTGGTCTTCGGCGGCTCGCAGGGGGCCCACGCCCTCAACATGCGGGTGGTGGAGGCCTTGCCTCACCTGGCCGACCTGCGCGACAAGCTGCGCATCGTGCACCAGACCGGCGCCCGCGACCGCGAGCAGGTGGAGAAGGGCTACCGGGCCTGCGGCTTCGAGCCGGACGTGCGGGAGTTCATCACCGACATGAGCCGGGCCTACGCCGAGTCGGACCTGGTGCTCTGCCGCGCCGGGGCCACCACGCTGGCCGAGCTGACCGTCTGCAAGAAGCCCTCGATCCTGGTCCCCTTCCCCGCCGCCGCCGACAACCACCAGGTGGTGAACGCCCGCAGCCTGGTCGACGCCGGCGCCGCCGTCATGATCGAGGAGCGCGACCTGACCGGCGAGCTGCTGGCCGCCGAGGTGCGCGCCATCCTGGCCAACCCGGAGCGGCGCGACCGGATGGCCCGCGCCGCCGGGCGGCTCGGCAGCCCGGCCGCCGCCCGCGAGATCACCGACGTCTGCGCCGAGCTGGTCCGCCGCCGCTTCGGCTCGCCCCACGGCCGTGACCGCGGCGCTGGCTTCACCCCGGCGCGCCCCGCCGGCCTCTAGGCCGGCCGCGCCCCGCGAGGAGCACCACCATGAGCCTCTTCCGTTCCCGCCCCGCCAAGATCCACTTCGTCGGCATCGGGGGCATCGGCATGAGCGGCATCGCCGAGGTGCTCCTCAACCTCGGCTACGCCGTCTCCGGCTCCGACCTGAAGGGCTCGGACACCACCCGCCGCCTCGAGGCCCTCGGCGGCCGGGTCGCGGTGGGGCCGCACGCCGCCGCCCACGTGGAGGACGTGGACGTGGTGGTCACCTCCTCGGCGGTGCGCCGGGACAACCCCGAGGTGCTGGAGGCCCGCGCCCGCAAGATCCCGGTCATCCCGCGGGCCGAGATGCTGGCCGAGCTCATGCGGCTCAAGTACGGCGTGGCCATCGCCGGCTCGCACGGCAAGACCACCACCACCTCCATGGCGGCGCACCTCCTGGCCCACGCCGGCATGGACCCGACCGCCGTGGTGGGCGGCAAGGTCAACGCCTTCGGCTCCAACGCCAAGCTCGGCAAGGGCGACTACATGGTGGTGGAGGCCGACGAGTCGGACGGCTCCTTCCTCCACATCCCGCCCGCCATCGCCATCGTCACCAACATCGACCCGGAGCACCTCGATCACTGGAAGACCGAGGCGGCGCTGCGCCAGGGCTTCGTCGACTTCGTGAACCGCGTCCCCTTCTACGGGCTCGCCATCCTCTGCATCGACCACCCCACGGTGCAGTCGCTCCTGCCCGAGGTGGGCAAGCGCTACGTCACCTACGGCGAGAGCCACCAGGCCGACTACCGCGCCGACCGGATCGAGGTCTCGGGCCACGCCGTCCGCTTCGACGCCTGGCGCCACGACGAGCCGCTGGGCCGCTTCGAGGTGGCCATGGTCGGCCGCCACAACGCGCTCAACGCGCTCTCGGTGGTGGCGCTGGCCGACGAGATGGGCATCCCGCCGGAGACGACGCGCGCCGCCCTGGCCTCGTTCCAGGGGGTGCAGCGCCGCTTCACCGTGAAGGGCGAGCGGGGCGGCGTCACGGTGGTGGACGACTACGGCCACCACCCGGCCGAGGTGAAGGCCACGCTCCTCGGCGCGCGCGAGGCCTTCCACCGGCGCGTCGTCTGCGTCTTCCAGCCCCACCGCTACACGCGCACCCGCGACCTCCTCCACGAGTTCGCCACGGCCTTCAACGACGCCGACGTGCTCCTCGTCACCGACGTCT
>DASTGK010000343.1:0-2966 GCA_035719085.1 Anaeromyxobacteraceae bacterium | reverse complement strand
CCTGCCGTCGAGGAGGCTCCCGCCAGCCCGCTCCTCGTCGAGGACCGGCCGCACTTCCGGCTCAAGATCCACGTCTCCGACCCGTCGGCCCTCGGCGAGCCGCGCCACCTGCAGCACGCCCCCTACGCGCCGCCGGCTCTCACGGCCACCGCGCCGCGCCTCCCCGGCCCGACGAAGGCCGCCGCTCCGAGCGCCGACGACGTGCTTGAGGCCCAGGTCAAGGACCAGGAGGCCCAGGCCGAGGCCCGGCTCAAGCGGCTCCGCGCCAGCGACGAGGCGCTCGCCGATCGCGACGCCGCCGCCCAGGCCGACGCCCGCCGCCTCGAGGCGCAGGCCCAGCAGCTGGCCGGCCGCGAGCAGCAGCTCGACGCCCGCGAGAAGCGGATCGCCCTGCGCGGCGCGCCGACGCAGGCGCAGCGCCAGCTCGAGTCGCAGGAGGCGCAGCTCGCCACCGCCGAGCGGCAGCTCGCCGCCACCGAGCGCGGCTTCGCCCCGACGCTCGAGGCGGCCCACGGCACCGAGCGCGACGCCTCGGCCCGCGAGCAGGTGGAGCGCTCCGAGAAGGAGCGGCTCGAGGCGCTCGTCGGCCTGGAGAAGGTCAAGTCGAGGCAGCTCGACCTGCGCCGCCAGGGCGTGGCCGCCAAGCAGCGCATGCTGGCCGCCATGGAGGGCCGCCTGGTCGCCAAGGGCGACCGGATCGACGCCGTCGAGAAGCAGCTGCGCACCCGCGGCGAGCGGCTCGACACCTGGCAGCGCCGCCTCGAGGCGCGCGCCGAGCGGCTCGACCTGATGGAGAAGCGCGCCGCCGAGCAGCAGCGCCCGGCCGAGACGGTCGAGCCGAGCCGCGCCGCCGCCCAGGCCGCCCAGGCGGCCAAGGACAAGTCGGTCTTCGTGATGGTGGTGAAGTCGCCGACCGCCATCATGAAGGAGCAGGCCGGGAAGGCCGCAGGCCCCGGCGAGGTCCGCGAGGCCGTCCACCCCGGCGTGGCGGTCGAGAAGGCCGTGGCCGCCGCCACCGTGGTCTCCTTCGCCTCGCCCTCGAGCCGCCTCTCCGAGCTCGACCGCGAGTCGATCGACGCCGTGGCTCGCCTGGCCGCCCGCGAGGGGACGGAGCTGCTCATCTGGGCCCGCGCCAAGGACCCGAGCCTCATGAGCGAGGCCATCCGCCGCTCCGAGGAGATCAAGGGCTACGTGGTCAACACCGCCTCCCTCTCGCCCAAGCAGGTGGTGACGCGCATCACCACCCGCCCCGGCGCCCAGGGCGTGGACGTGGTCGTCTCGGCCCTCCGCGACAGCGGCAAGGCGCTGCAGCCGGCCCCGGCCGCGCCGGTCACGCCGGCCCCCGGCGCGCCGAACGGCTCGACCCCGGCCCGCCCGGCCGACCGGCTCCTCTCCGGCGAGACCTCGCGCCGGCAGATCCGCGACGCCGTGGTGTCCGTGCAGCCCTCCATCGAGCGCTGCGTCGGCGAGCAGATGGTCCGTCGCGGCCTGACGCGCGCCGAGGGGACGCTCAAGCTCACCGTCAACCCGCAGGGGCGCGTCGTCGGCACCTCCGCCGGCGGCGGGCCGCTCGGCGGTCCGGAGATGGAGGAGTGCCTGCGCGCCGCCTCGGCCGCCTGGCTCTTCCCGCCGGCCGAGACCGAGTACGTCGTCGACATCCCGATCACCATCGTCGCCGGCGGAGCGAATCGATGACCGGACCGATGAGAACCCGGGCGCTCCTGGCCGCCCTCGGCGCCCTCCTGCTCGCTCGGCCCGCGGGGGCGCTCAACCTCGGCGGCTCGCTCGGCGCCGGGTACCAGCGGAGCGACAGCTGGGCCGGCGGCCAGCACACCTCCATCCCGGGCTGGGACTTCGCCAGCCAGCTGAGCCTCTCCGACACGCCGTGGCCCTCCGCCATCCTCTCCTGGGCGGCCACGGGCAACTACCAGCGCCACCGGACGCTCTACAGCGACTCGACCAGCACCACCGACAACCTCACCTTCATGGGCTCGGTCAGCCTCTTCCAGGGGAGCGCCCTCACGCTCAACCTGGGGGCGTCGCGCTCCTGGACCGAGTTCACCAACACGGGCCCCGTGGAGCAGACCGGCTCCACGCTGGTCACCAACTACGCCGCCCAGGCCCGCTACGCCGCGCTGGCCCGCCCGAGCTTCACCGCCAGCGTGAACCGGCTCGAGATCGAGAACCGCTCCTTCGGCGTGACGAGCAACGCCGCCAGCACCACCCTCTCCGGCGGCGTCGCCCAGTCGGTCGAGGGCTTCGACTACGCGCTCGGCTACGACACCGTCCTCGCCTCCGGCTCCTTCGCCGACAGCAACTATCGGACCCACAACTTCAACCTGTCGGCGACCACCTACGCCATCCCGGGCGTCGAGCTGCGCGTGGTCGACCGCTACTTCCTGCGCGACCCGACGGTCACCGCGTCGACCAACCCGCGCTACGACGACAACGACTTCCACCTCACGGCGACCGCCCGCACCGACCCGCGCCTCCTGACGCGCGCCGACTACGAGTACCGCCACCTGGTCACCTCCGTCCCCGGCGCCGACGGGCGCGACGCCCTCGACCACCTCCTCTCCGGCACCGCGGAGTACCGCTACTCGCCGGAGTGGACCTTCAACGGGAACGCCGGCGCCTCCTACTCGAAGGACCGGCTCGGCCCGACCGAGATCTCCGGCTCCACCGAGCAGGTCGGCGGGTCGGCCCGCTGGCAGCGGCTCATGGGGCGCTCCAGCCTCTTCCTGTCGGGCGGCGGCTCGGTCGGCCTGCAGCAGCGCGACGGCGGGGCGCAGCAGGGCGCCTGGGGGCTCAGCGCCGGGGCCGGCGGCAACACCTCGGCCGACACGTGGGTCGGCTCGCTCACCTACAACCTCGGCCTCTCGCGCAACCTTTCCGGCCAGTTCGGCACCGCGCTCAACCAGCAGCTGAACGGCACCTTCGACACTCGCCTCGGGGTCTGGCTGCTC
>DASTGK010000342.1:0-2168 GCA_035719085.1 Anaeromyxobacteraceae bacterium | reverse complement strand
ACGTCGGCGAGGTCCGCAAGGCGGCGCGGAGCGGGGCGGTGGCCGACTCGGCCGAGCCGATGGCAGCATCCGGCGCCGCCCCGGCCGCCTCGGGCGCCGCCGCGGCCCCGGCGCCAGCGCAGCCGTCGCCGCTCGAGGCGCGGAGCTACCCGGGCTGCCTGGGCGAGTCACGCCGGGTGCTGGAGCGCGACGCCGCGGGCCGCGTCGTCCGGCGCGTCCGGACCGGCAGCTACCAGGGGACGCCGCTCCGCGTCGAGGAGTGGTTCGGGCCGGACGGCCGGCTGGCGCGGGCGCGGGTGGAGGCGATGGGCCGGAGGGTCGACGCCGGCCCCGGGCTCATGGAGCCCTTCCCCGGGCTCACGCTCGCGGCGACGGCGCAGGAGGCCGACGCCGCGCCCCCCCGCTGCGCGCCGTGACCGTGACGTTCCGGCGACGGCCACCCGCCCGGATCCGGGACCGGGTACACTCGCCCCCATGCGGATCCTCTACGGGGTCGCCGGCGAGGGGATGGGCCACGCCACCCGCTCGCGCGTCGTCATCGACCACCTGTCGAAGCACCACGACGTCGAGGTGGTCGTCTCCGGCCGCGCCCACGACTACCTGAAGGCCCAGGAGTCGGCCCGGCTCGGCGTCAACAAGATCTGGGGCCTCTCGATCGTCTACGAGGACAACGAGGTCCAGAGCCTCCGCACCGTCCTCTCCAACCTGACCGGCGCCTTCACCGGCGGGCTGCCCAAGAACGTGAAGGCCTACTTCGACCTGACGGCCGAGTTCCGGCCGGACGTGGTGGTCTCCGACTTCGAGACCTGGAGCCACCTCTACGGCAAGATGCACGGCCTCCCGGTCGTCAGCCTCGACAACAACCAGATCGTCAACCGCTGCATGCACCCGCCGGAGGTGCTGGCCGGCAAGGAGACCGAGTTCCTCCTCGCCAAGGCGGTGGTGAAGGCCAAGCTCCCGGGCTGCTTCCACTACCTCATCACCAGCTTCTTCTTCCCCGAGGTCTCGAAGCCGCGCACCACGCTCCACCCGCCGGTGCTGCGCCCCGGGATCCTGGCGGCCAAGCCGGAGGCGGGCGAGCACCTGCTCGTCTACCAGACGAGCACCAGCAACACGGCGCTCCCCGAGATCCTGCGCGGCTGCGGCCGCGAGTGCCGCATCTACGGCCTCCGCCGCGACCTCACCGCCGACCTCGTCGACGGCCCGCTCGTCTACCGCCCCTTCAGCGAGCAGACCTTCATCGAGGACCTGCGCACGGCGCGCGCCGTGGTCTCGGGCGGCAGCTTCACGCTCATGAGCGAGGCGGTCTACCTGCACAAGCCGATGCTGTCCGTGCCGGTGAAGAAGCAGTTCGAGCAGATCCTGAACGGCCGCTACCTCGAGAAGCTCGGCTACGGCCTCACCGACGAGGTGATCACGGCGCGGCGGCTCGGCGAGCTCCTGGAGCGGCTCCCCGACTTCGAGCGGCAGCTCGGCCGCTACGGCCAGGACGGCAACCGCGAGACGCTCGCCAAGCTCGACGAGGTGCTCGAGGCGGCGGTGCACGGCGGCCCGGCGTCCGGCGCGGACCCGCTCGTGTGAAGGTGCGCCTCCTCGCCGTCGGCCGCGACCGCTCCGGGCTCTACGCGCCGGCGGTCGACGAGTACGTCGGCCGGCTCGGCCGCTACCTCAAGTTCGAGCTGGTCGAGCTGCCCGAGGCGAAGAAGACGGCCGGCACGCCGCAGGCCAAGGAGGAGGAGGCGGCCACCATCCTCGCCAAGCTCCGGCCCGGCGAGCGGCTGGTCGTGCTCGACGAGCGCGGCGACGAGCCGACGAGCGTGGAGCTGTCGAAGCGGGTGGAGCGCTGGCTCACCCGCGGCCAGGACGTGGCGCTCGTCATCGGCGGGTCCGACGGCCTCTCGAAGGCGGTGCTGGAGCGGGCCCAGGAGACGCTGGCGCTCTCCAAGATGACGCTCGCCCACCGGCTGGCGCGCCTCGTCCTCGTCGAGCAGCTCTACCGGGCGATGACCATCCTGCGGGGAGAGCCGTACCACAAGTAGGGGCGCGGCCGGCGGACGCCGGCCGTCAGCTCGGCTCCGCCAGCACCCCCGCCAGCGCCTCGACCAGCGCACGGCTCAGCCGGGCGTGGTTGGCCTTCCACTCGGCGTGCGCATCCGGCCCGACCCAGA
>DASTGK010000341.1:0-7065 GCA_035719085.1 Anaeromyxobacteraceae bacterium | reverse complement strand
GAACGGCCGACTTGGTGGTGACGCTGCTGGCGGTGCTCGAAAGCGGAGCGGCCTACCTGCCGCTCGATCCGGCATATCCGGCCGACCGCCTCCACTTCCTGCTGGCGGATGCCGGAGCCTCTCTGGTGGTTTCCTCCGGCTCGCCGGAGTGGTCCGAAGGTCTCGAGCTCGACATTCCCGAGCTCAGGCTCGACGAGAGCATACGGACCGTCGCCGCCCGGAAGGCGGGTCCGCCGCCGGCCGGGGCCGCGGCGGAGCCAGGGGTGCCGGGCGCCGCGTCGCCGCGGGCCACCACCTTGTAGGCGCCGGGGCCGGGCGGCACGAGCTCGACGCGGGCGGTGCCGTCGGCGCCCGAGACCGCCTCGCCGCGCGCCACCGTCCGGCCGTCCTCGGCCACCAGCTCGGCCGCCACCCTGCGCCCGGGCGCCGGGGCGTAGTCGGCGCCGCGCACGGTGATGGTGAGCCCCACCGGCGCGCCCGGCTCGACCGCCGGCTGGTCCGGCTCGACCTTGAGCGGCGTGAGGTCGGGGTCACGCACCAGCCAGCGGAGCGCCGCGCCCCAGAACTTGCGGTAGGCCCGGTCGCCGCCGCCCGCCTCGGCCGCCAGGAAGCCCCAGCGCCAGGAGCCGTCGGTGGCCACGGCGAGCGATCGGCCGCCGCCGACCTCGCGCACCGCCACCACCGGCGCCGGGCGCCCCTCGACGAGCACGCCCGGGGCCTCGAGCAGCACCGCGGCGCCGTCGGCGGCGCCGAGCGCGCGGGTCCGGTTGAGCGACTCGACGGCCGGCAGCTTCTCCCAGGCCGCGGCGCTGGCCGCCTCGCCGGCCCCGAGCGCGGTGATGGGGTGGCGCCGCCCCTCCGCCGTCAGCCGCGGCCGGATCGGCTCCTCGGCCAGCCCGGCGCCGTCGAGCGGCACCACCGGCAGGATCTCGGCGAGCGGCGTCGCGCCGTAGCGCCCCTCGCCGAAGCTCTGCTCGCCCCCGACCATGGCGAGGCCGCCGCCCGCCTTCACGTAGTCGCGCAGGCCGGGCAGGTACCGCTCGATGTCGAGGCTGCGGTATGGCGCGTAGGCGAAGTTGACGAGCACCACCGCGTCGAAGGTCTTGAGCTGCGGGCCGAAGATCTCCTGCACAGGGAACGGGATGAGCGAGAGCTGCTCCTGCGGCCCGGGCGTGTCGGTGTTGGTCCGCAGGATGTAGAAGCTCACCAGGTCGACGTTGGGGTCCTGCTTGAGCAGGCCGCGCAGGAAGCGCTCGTCCCAGCTCGGCCGGCCGGCCACGAGCAGCACCCGCACCCGGTCGCGGATGACGCGCAGCACGAAGGAGCGCTGGTTGTTCTCGGCCACCGCCTCGCCCGGCAGCACCGGCGCCGCCACCGTGAAGACGAAGGTGCCGGTGGCGTCGGGGGCGAAGGCGAGCGGCACGACGTACCGGTCCTTGCCCGGCTCGAGCTTGACCGGCGCCTGGGCCACGACCGCCCCCTCGCGCCGCAGCACGAGCGGGAAGGCCTCGGCGCCGAGGCCGGTGGCCCTCAGCGTCACCTCGACCGTCACCGTGTTGCGGACGAAGGCGAAGTCGTCGACGGCGATCCGCTCGACCGCCAGGTCGCGCGGCGCTTCGCGGCCGAAGGCGACGGTGTTGACCGGGGCGCCGAGCGCCTTCAGGTCGGCGCGCGCGGCCGGCGTGAGCCCTTCGGTCAGCGCGGCGTTGTCGGCGCCGTCGGAGAGGAGGAGCACGCCGGCCAGCCTCCGCGAGGCGCCGCTTCCGGCGGCCGCCGCCTGGAGCGCGCCCAGGAGGTCGGTGCGCCCGCCCGCCGGCGGCAGGCCGCGCCGCGCCGCGCCGGCGTCGGTGGGGGTGGCCTCGCCCGCCAGGCCGTACCACTCGACGTCGACCCGCTCGGCCAGCCGCTCCCAGTCGGCCCGGTGCTCGCGGACGAAGGCGGCGAGCGCCTCGGCCCGGCTCGGGCCGCCGGCCTCGAGCGGGAAGCGCATCGAGCGCGAGGCGTCCAGCAGCACGGCGAAGCGGTGGCGCACCCGGGCCGTCTGGAGCAGCTGCACCGCCGGCTCGAGGAGCAGGAAGACGGCCAGCAGGGCGGCGAGCGCCCGCAGCGCCACCAGCGCCGCGCGCCGGCGCGGCCGCGCCTCGCCGCGCAGGCTGCGCCAGGCGAGGAGGACGCCGGCCGCGGCGACGAGCGCCAGCAGCGCCACCGCCCAGGCGGGCAGCGGCGTGAGGGCGCCGAGGCGCCAGTCGTTGTAGGCCGCGTTCTCCAGGGCGTGCCGAGGGTCCTAGCTCCGCCGCTTCAGGATGAAGGGCAGGTGGACCGCGTCGTCCTTGTAGTCGGTGCAGAGCGCGTACATCGCCAGGTTGACGCCCAGCCGGAACGCCACCTCCCGCTGCAGCTCGCCGCCCGGCGTGCAGGGGTACTCCCAGTCGCCCAGCTCGGAGCGGGCCCAGGCGCCGCCCAGGTCGTTCTGCGAGTAGACCACCGCGAGCCGCCCGTCGAGCGTCTGCGCCTCGAGCCAGGGCTTCACCAGCACGCGGCCGCCCTGGTGGTCGAGCAGGTAGAAGGACTTGTAGAGGACGTGCTGCTGCGGCACGGGGCGCAGCGGCGCCGCCGGGAGCAGGCGGGCCAGCTCGGCGCGGATCGAGGCGTCGAAGCCACCGCCGTCGGAGCCGTCGGCCGAGTCGACGAGCAGGAAGCCGCCGAAGGAGAGGAAGCGGCGCAGCGCCGCCCGCTCCGGCTCGCCGAGCGGCGGCATGGCGCCGTCGCCGGCCAGGTAGAGGAAGGGGTGCTCGTGCAGCCCCGGCGCGTCGAGCCGGACCGGGACGGCGTCGGGCGTGGTCTCGATGGAGGTGCGGCGGGCCAGCTCCCAGCCGAGCCGGCGCAGGGCGCCCGGGCGCGGGTTCCAGCGCCCGGCGTGCTGCACCTGGCCGACGGCCACCGGGCTCGAGGCGGTGGCGCCGCGGGCCCGCCCGGGGAGGGCGGCGCCGGCCGCCGCGGCCGCGAGCGAGCCGAGGAACGTGCGACGCGAGAGGGGGCGGGCCATTCGCCGATCGAACCGGGCCTGGCGCCGGACCATTCCGGCGGTGCCCACCCGGTCATACGGCGAGCCGGGGCGGCCCGCCAGCCCGGACTTTCGCTATCGGGCGGCGACGAACCCGGCCTGGGTCACGAGCGCCTGGCCGTCGGCCGAGACCATGAAGTCGAAGAGCTCCTTGAGCGGACCGGTCGGCGCCTCGCGGGCCACCAGCAGGAGCGGCCGGGTGAGCAGGTAGGTGCTGTTCCGGACGTTGGCCGGGAGCGGATCGAGCCCGTCGATGCGCAGGGCCCGCACGCCGGGGATGGCGTAGGCCACCGTGGCCGGCGTGACGCCGCCCGGGTCGCCGGCGACGAGCCGCAGGCAGTCGGACGGATCCTCCAGCTCGCGCACCGCGCCGAACGGGCCGCCGTCGAGCGCCAGCTGGCGGAAGGCCTCGAGCGTGGCCCGCTCCGAGAGCAGGTGCTCGGTGCAGGCGACGACCGGCCGATCCTTGCCGCCCAGCTGCCGCCAGTTGGTGATCTTCCCGGAGAAGAGGTCCTTGAGCTGGGCGCGCGTCAGCTCGCGCACCGGGTTCGAGTCGTGGACCCAGACGCCCAGCGCGTCATAGCCGATGATGGCCACGAAGGGCTTCCTGGCCCGCTCCTCGGCCGTGAGGGCGCGCGCCAGGCCGGCGACGTCGGCCTGGCCGGCGAACATGTTCTTGAGCCCCCGCCCGGCGCCGCTCCGCTCCACGCGCACCTTGGTGCCGGTCCGCTGCTCCAGGGCGGGGAGGGCGAGGGGCCAGATCCGGTTGGAGATGGAGGTGGCGCCGTCGTAGGTGAGCGGCCGCGGCGGCTCGCGCGCTGGCCCGGTCCGCTCGGCCTGGCAGGCCGCGGCGAGCGAGAGCAGGGCGGCGGCGAGGCTGCGGACGGCCCGGACCATCAAAGCTCCTTCGGTTCCCCCCCGAAGCGCTGATCCGTTCCTACCCGCAATCCCCCGCTGCGACAAGAAACGGCCGCCGTCCGGGTGGGGCTCTCGGCCGCACGTCGAGCGAAGGGTGCGACAAAGATGTCCAGCACGCTGCGTGATACACTGCCCCGATGACCAAGCCTCGCAAGGGCGGCGCGGCCGGCCGGCTCGCCGCGCTGCTCGACGCCGGAGACCACGCCGAGGCCCGCGCCGAGGCCGAGCGGATCCTGGCCTCGGCCGGCGCCACGGAGGCCGAGCGGAAGGCCGCCGCCGAGCTCGTCGCCTCGCTCCGGCCCGAGCCGGCCGCGGTGGTGGTGGGGCTCGCCGGCGTGGCGACCGCCGCGGCCATCGTGGCCTGGCTGCTGGCGCGCTGAGGCGCCCGGGCCCTGCCCCGGGCTAGCCCTCGCGCTCCGAGGGCGGCCCCTGCAGCTCGAAGTCGGGGATGGCCTGGCGCACGTGCTCGCGCAGCCGCGCCGTGAGCTTGGCCTCGATCTGGCGCGCCCGCTCGCGGGTCAGCCTGAAGCGGTCGCCGACCTCCTGTAGCGTGAGCGGCTCGGTCCCCTCGGGCGGCAGGAGCCGGTGCTCGAAGACGAACCGCTCCTTCTCGTCGGTCAGCGTGGCGGCGAAGGCGGCCAGCTGCTCGCGGAAGAGCCGCTTCAGCTCCTCGTCGCCGAGCGCCACGTCGGCGGCCGGCCCGTCGGCGGAGGCCACGCGCTCCAGCCGCGTCTGGCTCGCCTCCTCGTCGCCGGCGTGCACCGGCGCGTCGAGCGACAGGTCGTCGGCCGCCATCCGGCCGGTCATCTCGACCACGTCCTGCTCCTCGACGTCGAGGTTGCGCGCCAGCAGGCGCGGCGTCGGCTCGATGCCGCGCGCCAGGAGCTTCTCGCGCTCCTTGGCCAGGTTGAAGAAGAGCTTGCGCTGCGCCTGGGTGGTGCCGAGCTTCACCAGGCGCCAGTTCTCCATGACGAAGCGGATGATGTAGGCGCGGATCCACCAGGCGGCGTAGGAGGAGAGCTTCACGCCCTTCATCGGGTCGTACTTCTTCACGGCCTGCATCAGGCCGAGGTTCCCCTCCTGGACGAGGTCGAGGAGCTGGAAGGCGGCGCGCCGGTACTCGTGCGCGATCTTGACCACCAGCCGGAGGTTGGAGGCGACGAGCCGGTAGGCGGCCGAGAGGTCGCCGGTCTCGCGGTAGCGGACGGCGAGCTCGTGCTCCTCCTCGCGCGACAGCACCGGGTGGCGCGCCACCTCGGCCATGTAGGCGCGGAGCGGGTCGTAGCGGACCAGCCCGGCGTCGGCCGCGGGGCGGCGGACCGCCGGCAGGGCGGGGGCGAGGGTGGCCTCGTCGTCGTGCGTCTCGTCGGGCATCGTGGGTGGCGGGCGGCTCCCCCAGGGTTCGGGCCGCCCCCGGTGTGTGATATAAGCCTGCCGCCTCCCGTGCAAGCCGCGGGAGGACCACGGCGCATGGCGGGCCTCGCGGCACGGCGCGAGCCCCGGTCTCGACGAGACCGGGGCCCACGCGGAACGGCGAAGCCGCCATGCGCCACTGACCAACGAGTGGTGACATGGAGAACGAGCAGCAGCCCGGGGCCACCGCCCCGGCGCCTTCGGATTACGTCTCGGAGGCCTCCTTCGACGAGATGAACCTGTCGGAGGCGGTCCGCACGGCCATCGCCGAGCACGGCTACACCAAGCCCACGCCGGTGCAGGCCCGGACCTTCCGTCCGGTGCGCGAGGGGCGCGACGTCATCGTCCGGTCCAAGACCGGCACGGGCAAGACGGCCGCCTTCGCCATCCCGATCCTGGAGCGGATCCCCGACCGGCGGCGCAAGCCCTCGGCGCTGGTGATGTGCCCGACGCGCGAGCTGGCCATCCAGGTGGCGCAGGAGTTCGAGGCGCTCGCCAAGCACCGCGACCTCTCGGTGGTGACCATCTACGGCGGCGCCTCGATGGGCGAGCAGCTCGACAAGCTGAAGGCCGGCGCCGAGATCGTGGTGGGCACGCCGGGGCGCATCTACGACCACCTGCGGCGCAAGACGCTGGTCCTCGACGACTGCCTGGTCTCCTGCCTCGACGAGGCGGACGAGATGCTCAACATGGGCTTCTTCGAGGAGGTGACGCGCATCCTCGACCACCTGCCCGAGGACTGCCAGCAGCTGCTCTTCTCGGCCACGGTGCCGACCGACATCGAGCAGATCATCCGGGAGTACCTGACCGACCCGGAGACCATCCTGCTCTCCGGCGACGAGTACCGCGTGGACAACATCCACAACGTGCTCTACCAGACGGTCGACGCCTACCCGAAGCCGCGCAACCTCCTCTACATGATCGAGACGGAGGAGCCTGAGTCGGCCATCGTCTTCTGCAACACCCGCAGCGACACCGGCCTCGTCACCGCGGTGCTCAACCGCAACGGCTACGACGCCGAGCTGCTCAACGGCGAGCTGCCGCAGAAGGAGCGCGAGCGGGTCATGGCCAAGGTGAAGCGGGGCGAGGTCCGCTTCATGGTGGCCACCGACATCGCCGCCCGCGGCATCGACATCTCCGACCTCTCCCACGTGGTCAACTACTCGCTGCCGGAGGACCCGGCCGTCTTCCTGCACCGGGTCGGCCGCACCGGCCGCATCGGCAAGAAGGGCACCAGCCTCTCGCTCGTCTCGGGCGCCGAGATCATGACGCTCTCGGCCCTGCAGAAGAAGTTCAACATCGCCTTCGAGGAGCGGCGGCTGCCGACGCCCGACGAGGCCAAGACCCGCTGGACCGAGCGGCACGTGGCCGAGCTGAAGGAGGCGATGAGCGCCTCGATCTTCGAGGCCTACATCCCGCTGGCGCAGCAGCTCAAGGGGCGCCCGGACGGCGAGTACCTGACGGCCTTCGCGCTCAAGTACTTCTTCACGCACCACCGCATCGAGCGGATGACCGACGCCCAGAAGGCCGAGCACAAGCGCCAGGAGCACGAGCGGCGCGAGAAGGTCGCGGGGGCGGAGGCGCGCGAGGGGCGCCGCGAGCGCGGCGACCGGCGCGAGGGGCGCGAGGGGCGTGAGCGGAGCGGCCGCCGCGAGCGGCACGAGCGCGGC
>DASTGK010000340.1:0-5730 GCA_035719085.1 Anaeromyxobacteraceae bacterium | reverse complement strand
GGCCCTCGCCGCGGGCGCCGCCGGCGTGGCGGCGATCCGGGCGTGGCTCGTCGGGGAGGATCCGGCGGGGGTGGTGAGGAGGCTGGGGCCCTAGCTCCCGATCAGCCCCGTCAGCGGGCTGGAGGCCGCGGCGTGCAGCTTCATCGGGATGCGCCCGGCCAGGAAGGCCTGGCGGCCGGCCGACACGGCGTCGCGCATGGCCGCCGCCATGAGCACCGGATCCTTGGCCCCGGCGATGGCGGTGTTCATGAGCACCGCCACGGCGCCCAGCTCCATGGCGATGGCGGCGTCGCTGGCGGTGCCGACGCCGGCGTCGACCAGCACCGGCACCTTGGCCGTCTCCATGATGATCCGCAGGTTGTACGGGTTGCGCAGGCCGAGGCCGGAGCCGATGGGCGCGCCGAGCGGCATGATGGCGGCGCAGCCGGCGTCCTCGAGCCGCTTCGCCGTCACGGGATCGTCGTTGGTGTAGGGCAGGACGGTGAAGCCCTCCTTCACCAGCACCTTGGCCGCCTCGACGAGGCCGACCACGTCCGGGAAGAGCGTGCGCGGGTCGCCGATCACCTCGAGCTTCACGAGGTCGCCCATGCCGAGCTCGCGCCCGAGGCGCGCCGTCCGCACCGCCTCGTCGGCGGTGAAGCAGGCGGCGGTGTTGGGCAGGAGCGTCATGCCCTTGGGGATCCACTCGAGCAGCGACGCCTCTCCCTTGGCCGAGAGGTCGAGGCGGCGGACCGCCACCGTGACCACCTCGGCGCCGGAGGCGACGTGGGCCTTCTGCATGGTGGGGAAGTCGGGGAACTTCCCCGTGCCCACCAGCAGGCGGCTCGTGAAGGTGTACTTCCCGATCGACCAGGTATCGGCCACGGCTACCCTCCTCCGACGAAGGCGACGATCTCGATCGAGTCGCCGGCGCCGAGCCGGTGCGCCTCGTAGCGATCCTTGGTGACCACCGTCTCGTTCACCTCGACGGCGACGCGCTGGGCCTTGACGCCCAGGTGGGCGAGGAGGCCCGAGACCGTGATGCCGTCCGGGAGCTCGCGAACCTCGCCGTTCAACCTGACCTGCATGGGCATGGGGGGCGGATTCTCGCGCCGGGCGGCGCCGCAGGTCAAACGCCGTTGCGGCCCCGGAGGCGCCGCGGTATCGGACACGGGCCGAGCCGACGTCGGCGCCCCGCATGCCCAGCGAGCCCACCGCCGCCGCCACGCCCGCAGCAGCCCCGGCCCGGGAGATCGAGGCCGCTCCTGCCGCCCTCCGCCTGGAGCAGGCCGGCCGCTCCTTCGGGGCCTTCCAGGCCCTGGAGGGGATCTCGCTCACGGTGCGGGCCGGCGAGCGGGTGGCGATCATCGGCCCGTCCGGGGCCGGCAAGTCGACCTTCCTCCGGCTCGCCAACGCCTCCCTCTTCGCCACCTCCGGGTCGGCCGCGGTGCTCGGCGAGGAGCCGGCCCGCCTGGGCTCGGGGCCGCTCAGGCGGCTGCGCGCCCGCATCGGCACCGTCTACCAGCAGCTCCTCCTCGTGCCGCAGGCGAGCGTCCTCGAGAACGTCCTCATGGGGCGGCTCGGCCGGCGCCCGGCGCTCCAGGTGGCGCTCGGCGCGCTGCGGCGGAGCGAGCGCGCCGCGGTGGCGGCGCTCCTCGACCGGGTCGGCATCGCCGGCAAGCTCGACGAGCGGCTCGACCGGCTCTCGGGCGGCGAGCAGCAGCGCGTCGCCCTGGCGCGCGTCTTCTGGCAGGCGCCCGAGCTCGTTCTGGCCGACGAGCCCTTCTCGGCGGTCGACCCCGAGTGGTCGGCGGCGGTGGTGCGGCTCCTCGTCGAGGCCTCCGCCGGCCGGACGCTCCTGCTCTCGACGCACCAGCTCGAGCCGGTCTTCCCGCACTTCCCGCGCGTCGTCGGGCTGCGCGCCGGCCGCGTCCTCTTCGACAAGCCGCGCGAGGCGGTGACGCCCGGCGACCTGGCCCGCCTCTACCAGCCCGAGGGGGCGACCCGCGCCACCGAGCCGCGGCGCGTGCTGCCGCCGGTCGAGCCGGCCGGCCCGGCCGTCGAGGTGCGCGTCGGTGCGTCGACCACGCCGGGCGAGGTGATCCTGCCCGGCCTCCTGCCCGCCTTCACCCGCCGCCACCCGGGCGTGCCGGTGCGGCTCGGCGTCAAGGACACGGCCGAGGTGCTCGGCGACCTCGTCGAGGGGCGCGTCGACCTCGCCTTCGTCGGCGCGCGCAACGCCCACCCGGCGCTCCACTTCGAGGACTTCGCCGAGGACGAGATCGTGCTCGTGGCGGCCCCCGGCTTCGCCCTGCCGCCCGGCCCGCTCGGCCCCTCGGCGGCCGGCCGGCTGCCGCGCGTCGAGCGCGAGCCCGGCTCGGCCACGCGGGCCATCGTCGAGGCACAGCTCGCCGCCCTGGGTGCGCCGCTCGACCCGGCGGCGGCGGTGCTCGAGGCCGGGAGCGTGGCGGCGCAGCGCCGGGCGGTGACGGCGGGGCTGGGGGTCGGCTTCGCCTCGCGCCGCTCGGTGGCGCCGGAGCTGGCCTCCGGGGCGCTGCGCGTCGTGCCCATCGAGTCCTTCGTGGTGCCGCGCCGCTTCTTCGTCGCCTGGCGGCGCGACGAGCCGCTTCCGGCGTTGGCGCGCGCCTTCCTGGCCGCGGCGCGCGCCGCGGAGTCGGGCGGATGACGGCCGCGGCGCTGGCCGCCCGCCCGCCGCGACCCTGGTGGCTCTCCTGGCCCGGCCTCGCGGTCGCGCTGGCGCTCGCCCTCGCCTGGCGCGGCGCCGGCGGCGACCTCCACGCCCTCCTCGGCGCCGAGGCCCGCCGCGCCTTCGTCGACTTCGCCCGCGGCTTCTGGCCGCCGGCCCACTCGGCCGCGCTCCTCGCCGGCGTCGGCCGGGCCCTCGGCGAGACGGCGGCCATCGCCCTCCTCGGCATGACCGGGGCCGTCCTGCTCGCGGCGCCGCTCGCGCTCTTGGCGGTCGGCCCCGCCGTCTGGGCCGCCTGCGGCGCGAGGCCGGGGCCGGGCCGCCGCCTCGTCCACCGCGCCGCGCGGCTCCTGCTCTCCCTGCTCCGCTCCGTGCCGGAGCTGGTCTGGGCGCTCCTCTTCGTGCGGGCCGTCGGCGTCGGCCCGGCGGCCGGCGTGCTCGCCATCGCCGTCGCCTACGGCGGCGTGGTGGGGCGCGTCTTCGCCGAGATCCTGGAGTCGACGCCGCGCGGGCCGGCCGAGGCGCTCGGCGCCGCCGGCGCGCGGCCGCTCCCCGCGCTCCTCTTCGGCCTCCTCCCGTCGGCCCGGCCGGTGCTGGCCTCGTACACGCTCTACCGGCTCGACTGCTCGCTGCGCGCCTCGGCGGTGCTGGGGCTGGTGGGGGCGGGCGGCGTCGGGCAGCAGGTGGAGCTCTCGCTGCGCATGCTCGCCTACGACGAGGTGGCGAGCTGGGTGCTGGCGCTCTTCGCGCTGGTGCTGGCGGTCGACCTGGCCTCGGCCTTTCTGCGCCGGCGGCTGGCGCGGAGGAGCTCGCTCGTGGCCGGCTCGCGGGCGGCCCTGGCGCGCGACCTCGCCGGTCTCGCGGCGCTCGCCGCGGCGCTGGCGGCCGCCGGCCGCTCCCTCGACCTGCCGGTGGGGGAGCTCCTGTCGCGGCGGGCGCTCGCCGGCATGTGGGACTTCGCCCGGACCCTCTTCCCGCCCGAGACCTCGGCGGTCCTGCTCGGCCGGCTGGGCCCGGCGGTGGCGGAGACGCTGGCGGTGAGCGTGCTCGGCACGGCGCTCGCCGCCGCGGGCGGCCTGGCGCTCGCCCTCCTCGCCGCGCGCCCCACCGCGGCGCTGGTGGACGAGGCGGGCGGGCCGCTGCGCCGGCTCCTCGCGCCCCTGCCCTCGCTGGCGGCGCGCGGCCTCCTCAACCTCGGGCGCACGCTGCCGGAGCTGCTCTGGGCGCTCGCCTTCGTCTTCGCGGTCGGCCTCGGCCCCTTCGCCGGGGCCCTGGCGCTCGCCGTCCACACCGCCGGCGTGCTCGGGCGGCTCTACGTCGAGGCGCTGGAGGAGGTGCCGGCCGGGCCGGTCGGCGCGCTGCGGGCGGCGGGCGCCGGGCGGCTCGGCCTCGGCCTGCTCGGCGTGCTGCCGCAGGCGGCGCCGCAGCTCCTCGCCTACACGCTCTACCGCTGGGAGGTGAACATCCGCGCCTCGGCGGTGCTCGGCGTGGTGGGCGCGGGCGGGCTGGGCCAGCTGCTCCACGTGTCGCTCTCCATCTTCGACCACGGGACGACGCTGACGCTGCTCGGCGTCATCCTGGCGCTGGTGCTCGCGGTCGACGCGCTCTCCGGCTGGCTGCGCCGGCGCCTCCCGGTGGCCTGCGCCGTCGAGGCGCGCGCGCTCGCCGAATGAGCGCCGGCTACCGGTCCTTGAGGAGCCCGGCCGACCGGGCCGCCGCCTCGATCTGCGCGTAGTTCTCCGGCGCGGTCGGGACGAAGCGCCGGGTCCGCTGCAGGTCGAGGATGGCCTTCTGCGCCGGGTCGGAGGCGTCGAGCGCCAGGAAGGCGGCCCGGATCTTCTCGACCAGCTTCGGGTCGAGGTCGCCGCGCACCGTCCAGTTGTAGTCGTGGAAGTCGGGCGTCGTGTAGAAGACCACCACCTTGGCCGGGTCGATCTTCCGCTCGTCGACCAGCCTCTGCCAGACCGACTCGTTGAGCGCGCCGGCGTCCACCTTGCCCGCCTCGACCCAGCGCGCCGTGGCGTCGTGGGCGCCGCTGAAGGCGACCCGCCCCAGGTCGCGGTCGGGGTCCACGCCCGCCTGCATGAGGAAGTAGCGCGGCATGAGGTGGCCCGAGGTGGAGGACGGGCTGCCGAAGGCGAGGCTCTTCCCCTTGAGATCCTCGAGCCGGGTGATGCCCGAGCCGGCCGCGGCGATGAACTTGGAGTGGAAGCGGGCGTCCTCCTCGCGCTGCACCAGCGGGATGGCGGTGCCGGTGCGGCGGCGCGCCTGCACGAAGGTGAAGCCGCCGTACCAGACGAGGTCGAGGTGGCCGGCCGCCAGCCCCTCCACCGTGGCCGGGTAGTCGGTGACCGGGACGAACTTCACCGGCAGGCCGAGCTTCGCCTCCAGGTACTCGCCGAGCGGCTTGAACTTGCGCACCAGCTCGGTCGGCGCCTCGTCGGGGATGGCCGAGACGCGCAGCTCCCGCTGCTGCGCGGCGGCGTGGGCGGGGGCGAGCGCGGCGAGGGCGACGGCGAGGGCGACGGCGCGGAGCATTGGACCTCCGGTGCGTGGGCCGCTCAACCTAGCGGAGGGGCGCGCCGGCGCCCACCCTGTCTTGGGTGCGCGCCCGGGCGGGCCGCACCGGGGGTCACGGGGCGGGCGGCGCCGCCGCCAGCACCTCGTCGAGCCGGGCGAGGAGCTGCGCCTTGGTGAAGGGCTTGGCGATGAAGGCGTCGCGCCCGCCCTCCACCAGGTCCTGCAGCGTGGACGGCAGCGCCGGGTAGCCGGACATGTAGAGCACCCGCAGCCCGGCCCGCCGCGCCGCCAGCGCCAGGTAGAGCTCGCGCCCGTTCATGCCGGGCATCACCACGTCGGAGAGCAGCAGGTCGAGCGCGCCCGGCGATCGGCTCACCAGGTCGAGCGCCTCGTGGCCGTCGGCCGCGGCCAGCACCTCGTAGCCGGCGCCGCGCAGGTAGCCCTCCACCAGCCGCCGCACCCCCGGCTCGTCCTCCACGAGCAGCACCCGCCCGCCCCGCCGCCCCTCGGCGGCGGGCGGTGGC
>DASTGK010000339.1:0-8173 GCA_035719085.1 Anaeromyxobacteraceae bacterium | reverse complement strand
GACCGTGCCGAGCGCCACCGCGGCGGCGGGGGCGAGCGCGGTGCGCGGGTAGGCGGCGCAGGTGCGGCCGGCGCTCGCCGGCGCGACGTCGTAGGTCCCCGGCGGCAGCGCGCCGCTCGCCCAGCTGCCGTCGGCGGCCGAGCCAGCGGCGGTCGACCAGCCGACGCCGTTGAAGGCCGTCCCCGAGACGCCGACCGAGACGCCGGCGTGGGTGGCGTTGTCCCCGGCGCCCCCCACGTCGTCGCGCAGCAGCGTGGTGCCGGAGAGCGTCCCGGCGGCCAGCGGCAGCGAGAGCAGGGGGACCGCGACGGTCGCGTCGGCCACCGCCAGCACGCTCGTCGAGGCGGCCGCGAAGAAGGACCTGGTGGCGGTGACGGTGAAGGCGGCGCCGGCGAGGCTGACCGGGACGTCGACGAAGCGGTAGGCGCCGGCCGCGTCGGTGACCGCGCTCGGCACCGGCACGTCGGTGCCGGCGAGCGTCACCACCACGCCGGAGAGATCGCTCCCGATCTGGAAGCCGGCCACGGCCCCGGCCCCGAGCGCCACCGTGCCGGCCACGACGCCGCGCGCCACCGGCAGGGTCACGTCCGGCGCGGTCACCTGGGCGGCGGCCGGCACGTAGAGCCCCGTCGCGGCGCGGGCGTCGTAGCTCGGGTGCGAGAAGGCGAGCGCGTAGGTGCCCTGGGCCAGGCCGGCGAGCTGGTAGCTGCCGTCGGCGGCGGTGCCGGTGGAGCGGACCACCGCCACGCCGCGGAAGTCGGCGCCGGTGAGCGTGACGGTGGTGCCGCTGGCGTCGGCCTGCCGCTCCAGCCGAGCGGTGCCCGAGAGCCCGGCCGTGGCCACCGGCGCGAGGGCCACCGGCGAGCCGGGCAGCGCGGCGGTTGCGTCGCGCGTCACCACCACGCCGCCGACGGAGGCGCCCTGCCACTCGGGCGGCCTGGCGGCCACCACGGTGTACGTGCCGACCGGGACGCCGGAGAGCGCGAAGGCGCCGCTCGCGTCGGTGACGGTCGAGAGGCTGGTCCCCTGGAGCGTCACCACCACGCCGGCCGAGGCGGAGGCGCCGGCCAGCAGGAAGGTGCCGGCCACCGCGCCCGTCTGCTGGCGCAGCGTCACCGCGGCGAGGTCGGTGATGGTGGCCGGGGCCACCGTGGCGGCGGCCGAGGCCACCACGTAGGCGGGCTTCTCGAACGTGACCGTGTAGGTGCCCGCGGGGATGGGCGAGATGAGCCAGCTGCCGTCGGCGGCGCTGGTGGTGGTCACCTCGGTGGGCGTGCCGGAGAGCGTGGTGCCCCGGGCCCGCACCGTGACGCCGAAGGCGTCGGCCGAGCCGGGCACCGCCACCGCGCCGCCGATGCCGCCGGGGTCGGGCGGCAGCACCAGCTCGGCGAGCACCGTGGAGCGCCCCTCGGTCACCTCGACGAGGGTGATGGTGCCGTCCTTGAAGCCGGGCTTGCCGGCGGTGAGCGCGTAGACGCCGACCGGCACGCCGCCGATGGCGTAGTCGCCGGCCGCGTCGGTGAAGACCGCGCCGGGCCGCCCGGAGAGGCTGACGCCCACGCCGGCCGCCGACTGCTCGAGCGCCCCGGTCGCCACGTCGAGCTGGAGGGCGACGCGCCCGAGCACGTCGCCGCGGGCCACGCGCAGGTCGAGGGGCGGCACCGTCAGCGTCCGGTTGCCGTCATCGAGCGTGACGGCGACGCCGGTGACGAGCGCGTCACGGTAGCCGGGGCGCGTCGCCTGCACCGACCAGGTTCCCGGCGCCACGCCGGCGATGGCGTAGGCGCCGGCGGCGTCGGTGTCGGCCGAGAGGCTGGTCCCCGGGATGCTGACGTGGACGCCGGAGGTGGCCGGAAGCGAGCCGTCGACCGATTCGAGGGTCACCGTGCCGGCCAGCGTGGCGCGCGCCTGGAGCGCCGGCGGCGTCGACGGGTCGAAGGGGTTGTCGTGGGCGGGCTGGCCGCACGCGATGAGGCCGAGCGCCAGGGCGGCGGTGGCGGCGAGGCGAGCGGCGTGTCGGTGCATGGTGGGACCCCCGGTGACGAGGCTCGGCACGTTATGCTGTCTGGCCCGGGGAGCACCATCCCAGATCCATGGAGGCGGCGATGCGACGGTGGTCACACTGGCTGCTCTGCGCGGCCCTCACCCTTGGTGGGGAGGCGCGGGCCGAGGATCTGCCCGCCGCGTCGCGTCGCGTCGCCGACTCGCTGGCCACGATCCTGGCGGCCGGTGGCGAGGGCGTGACGTCGGTGGCGCTCCTCCCCTTCGGCGAGGGGGCCGGGGTCATGCCGGGCCAGGGCCGCATGGCGGCGGAGCTGGTGTCGGCGCGGCTGGCCCAGGCCGCCCGGGTCAAGGTGCTCGACGGCGCGGCGCTCAAGGCGGCCGTCGGGGAGCAGCGGCTGCAGGCGATGCTGGGGAGCGGGCGCGTCGACGAGCCGGAGCTGGCCTCCCGGACCGGCGCGCAGGCCTCGCTCACCGGCCAGCTGGCGCTCGACGGCGAGCGGGTGCGGCTCAGCGTGAAGCTGGCGGCGCTGCCCTCGGGGCGCCCCATCGGCGCGGCGCAGGCGGTGGCCGATCCGCCGGGCCGGCCCGCCGCCGGCGAGTCGGGCGCCATCGAGGTGGCCATGCGCCGGCTCTCCGACGGCCTGGCGGCCGGCTTCGGCCGCATCCCGGGCAGCACCCGCTACCGGCGGCTCGCGGTGCTCACCTTCGGCGAGGTGGGCGAGCGGGCGGCGAAGCGCCGGCTCGGCACCATCGTCACCGCCGAGGTGGCCACCAACCTGCGGCGCGACCACGGCCTCTTCCTGGTGGAGCGGGCCCGGCTCGGCGAGGTGCTGGGCGAGCTGAAGCTGCAGCAGATGGCCTCGCCCGACGCGGCGCAGGCCAGCAAGATCGGTCAGCTCGCCGACGCGCAGGCGCTCGTCATCGGCTCGGTGGCCGAGGCGGGCGACCGCTACCTGGTCACCGCCCGCATCGTGGCCACGCAGAGCGGCGAGACCCTGGCGGCCGAGTCGGCCTCGGTGGCCGAGGTCGGCATGACGGCCATCGCCTCCGACGCGGTGGTGCTCCGCTCGCGCGGCGACGCCGCCTTCCGGAGCCTGCTCGTGCCGGGGCTGGGCCAGTTCTACAACCGGCAGCCGGTGAAGGGCTGGGCCTTCCTCGGCACCGAGGTCGGGCTGCTGGGCGGCGCGCTCGGCTTCCACCTGGCCGGCGCCAAGGCCTACGACGACTACAAGGCGTTTGGCGGCGGTGGCGCCGCCCCCTCGGCCGAGGCGGCCCGGCTCTACGACCAGGCCACCTCGCGCTACCGGACGCGCGACTGGCTCCTCGTCGGCGCCGGCGCCGTCTGGGCGCTCAACCTGGTGGACGCCTGGGTCTCCGGCGTCGACGGCCAGGCGCTGCTGGGCGGCGGGGCCGTGGCCGCGGCGCCGGTGCCGCTCGACGGCGGCGCCGGGGTGGTGGTGGCGGGGCGGTTCTAGGCTGCCGCCCGGGTCACGCCCTGCGGCTACCCAGTCCGCTCTACCGGCAGGCCGGCCTTCTCCCAGCCGTCGATGCCGTCGGTCATGACGAAGACGTTCCGGTAGCCGAGCTGGACGGCGCGCCGCGCCGCCTCGTGGCTCGACATTCAATGCGTGTTCTTGCAGTAGAAGACGACGCGCGACGCCTTGTCGGCCGGGAGCGTCGAGGCCGGGTAGCGCCGGTACTCGTCGAGGTGGACCGCGCCCGGGACGTGGGCCTTGGCGTAGGTCGCGTCGCTGTTGGCGTCGAAGACCGCCACGTCGGCGGCGCCGAGCACCTTCGCGAGGTCGGCGGCCGACATGAGCGCGAAGCCGTCCTCGGCGCGGGCCGGCCGGTTGGCGGCGAGCGCCAGAGCGGCGGCGGCGCCGACGGCCGCGACGGCGACGAGCGGTGTGCGAAGCGTCATTCTTCCTCCTGCCCCTCGACGCGGGACCCTAGCCGGGCAGGATCGAGCTCGCACGCCCGCGAGGACGCCCCTTCGGGTACCATCGCGCGGTGTTCTGGCGAAAGAAGAGGCCGTTCTCCCGGACCGAGACGCTCGCCGCCGCCGACAAGGCCCGCGCGCGCGGCCGGAGGAAGCAGGCGATCGCGCTCTACCGGGCGGTGCTCGACAAGGAGCCCGGCGACCTCGCCGTGCACGCCAAGCTGGCGCCGCTCCTGGCGCGCACCGGCCAGCGGGCCGACGCGCTGGCGAGCTTCCGGGTGGCCGCGGACGGGCAGGCGAAGGCCGGCTTCCCGGACCGGGCCATCTCGCTCGTGCGCCAGGCGGCCGACCACTACCCGGAGGAGCGCGGGCTCTGGGACGAGGTGGCGCGGCTCCACGTGCTGCGCGGGCGCCGGGCCGACGCGGTGGCGGCGCTGCTCGCCGGCGGGCGGCGGCTCCACCGGTCCGGCCGCCACCCCGAGGTGGCCGCGGCGGTGCTGCGCCGCGCGCTCGAGCTCGAGCCCTGGCAGCCCGACGCGACGATGGTGCTCGCGCGCGTCCTGGCGCGCTCGCGGCGCAAGACGGAGGCGCTCTCGCTCCTCGACCAGCTCTCGGTGCGGGTGCGCGGCAAGCTCCTGCGGCGCACCCGCCGGCTCGCGTTTCGCATCTCGCCCTCGCCCGGGAACCTGTGGCGCTGGATCCGGGCGGCGGCCGGCGAGCGGACGGGGAACACCCGGCCGGCCTGAGGAGACGGACCTGCCCGTGTTGCGACCCGGGCGCAGGACGCACACGACCCTGGAACGCGGATCGAGGACCCTCGATCGGGAGCCACCGCACGACCCGGCGTCGTCTGCGGGCCTCCCTCCACCGGGCGGCGTTGCCGCCACCGAGTGAGGAACGAAAGCGCAGGTGTTTCGAGGTGGGGACTGACCGGAGCGGGTCCGACCGTCGAACACCTCGAGGGACTCCGAGGCGGTACGCTGCACCTACGTTGGGTACGGCTTGGCACATCGCGTGCGCAAGCCGTGCGACCCGGGTCGGGCCTGGCTGAACGCACATGCAGGGTGGGTTGGGAGAACGGGGGAGCGCCCAACGGGCGAGAGCGATTCTCAGCCCTCGCCGATGACTTCGACCGCCGCGGCGACCGACCGGTCGTCGGCGGCGACGTCCCACTCCACCGTCCAGCCCGAGGCCCCCTCCTGGCGCGGCAGCACCCAGCGCAGCCCGGAGGCGGTCCGCTTCTTGTCGTGGACCATGAGCGCGGCGGCCTTCTTCGCCACCGCCTTCGGCACGCGCACCGGCAGGCCCGCGGCGGCGATGGCCGTCTCCACCTCGGCGGCGGCGAGCGGCCCGACCCGCCCGAGCGCCTCGGCCAGCCGGAAGGCGAAGGCGAGCCCGACCGCCACGGCCTCGCCGTGCGTGTACTTCTCGAACCGCCCGGCCGCCTCGACGCCGTGGCCGAAGGTGTGGCCGAGGTTGAGGAGCTTGCGCGCCCCCTTCTCCAGCGGGTCGGCCTCCACCACCGCCAGCTTGGCGCGGGCGCACTCGGCGATGAGCCCGGCGTCCGGCCGGCGCGCCCCGACGGCGGTGACGCGGCCGAGGAGCGCGGGGTGGAGGAGCGCGTACTTCACCACCTCGCCCATGCCGGAGCGGAGCTCGCGCGCCGGCAGCGTCTCGAGGGCGCGCGGGTCGGCGAGCACCGCCGACGGCGGGTGGAAGGCGCCGACGGCGTTCTTGGCGAGCGGCAGGTTCACGGCCGTCTTGCCGCCGAGCGCCGCGTCGACCATCGAGAGGAGCGTGGTCGGCACCGCCACCCAGGCGATGCCGCGCATGAAGGTGGCGGCGAGGAAGCCGGCCGCGTCGGAGACGGCGCCGCCGCCGATCGAGACCACCAGGCTCCTGCGCGTCAGGCCGGCCACCAGCAGCTTCGAGGCGGCCTTCTCCAGCTGCGCGAGCGTCTTCCCCTTCTCGCCGTCAGGGAGCGCGTGGACCAGCACCACGTCGCCGCCCCGCCGCGCCGCCGCGAGGGCCCGCTTCGCCACCGGCGTCTTCAGCACGCGGGCGCAGGAGACCACGGCGACCCGGTCGTGGCGACCGGCGAGCGGCTCGAGCGCGTCGGCGGCGCCGGGGCCGACCCGGACGTCGTAGCGGTGGTCGCCCTGCCGGGCTTCGAGGAGCGTCGTCAGGCTCACAGGGACTCCAGGACGCGCCGGACCACGGCCTCGGGGGCGAGGCCGTCCACGGCGACGGTGAGGTGGGCGCGGCGGTAGAGCGGCAGCCGGCGCGCGAGGAGCGGCCGCCAGCTCGCCGCCAGCGGGCGGGCGGTGCAGGCGCCGATGCGCCGCGCCGCCTCCTCGGCCGAGACGTCGAGGAAGACGACGCGCCCGGCCGCGAGGAGCCGCGCCGCCGAGGCGGGATCGCAGAAGGCGCCGCCGCCGAGGTCGACCACGAGGTCGCCGCGCAGCGAGGCCACCACCTCGCGCTCCGCCTGCCGGAAGGCCGGCTCGCCCCGCCCGGCGAAGACCTCGGCGATGGGCTGGCCGAAGCGGGCCACGAGCAGGGCGTCGGTGGAGACGACGCGCCGGCCGAGGGCGCGGCCGAGCAGCGCCGCCACGGTCGACTTGCCCGACCCCATCATCCCGGCGAGGGCGAGCAGCTCACCGGATGCGAGCGGCATAGGCCTCCAGCGCCGCCTGGAGGTCGCCGAGCGTGTCGCCGCCGAGCTTCTCGACGAGCGCCGCCCCGAGCTCCCAGGCCACCACCGCCTCGGCCACCACCGCGGCGGCCGGCACGGCGCAGACGTCGCTCCGCTCGTAGCGCGCCTGCACCGCCTGGCGCGTGGCGAGGTCGACCGACGGCAGCGGCGTCAGCATCGTCGGGATGGGCTTCATGTAGGCGCGCACGCGGACGGGGCTGCCGTTCGTCATGCCGCCCTCGATGCCGCCGGCCCGGTTGGTCTCGCGGTAGAAGCCGCGCTCGGGCGCGTAGAAGACGGCGTCGTGGAAGCGGTCGCCGGGCCAGTCGGTGCGCGTGCCGTCGCCCACCTCGACCGCCTTGATGGCCTGCACCCCCATGAGCGCCTGCGCCAGCCTGGCGTCGAGCCGCCGGTCGGGGTGGACGTAGCTGCCGACGCCGATGGGCATCCCCTCGGCCCAGACCTCGACCACGCCGCCCACCGAGCCGCCGCGCGCCTTCTCGCGGTCGATGACGGCGCGCATGGCCGCCTCGGCCTCCGGGGCGTCGACGTGCAGCTCGGAGGCCTCGATGGCGGCCCGCTGCTCGGGCGTGGGCGGGGAACCGACGTCGTGGCGCACCTCGCCGACGGCGACGACGCGCGAGGCGACGGTGACGCCGAGCCTCGCGAGGAGCTGCTTCGCCAGCGAGCCGAGCGCCACCAGCGTGGCGGTGTTGCGGGCGCTGGCGCGCTCCAGCGCGTCGCGGGCGTCGTCGAAGCCGTACTTGAGCGAGCCGGCCAGGTCGGCGTGGCCGGGGCGCACCTGCGTGAACTTCTTCCCGCCGCGGGCGTAGGGCGAGACGAGGTCCTTCCAGTTCTCGTGGTCCTTGTTCCAGACGACGAGGGCGATGGGGGCGCCCGTGGTGAGCCCGCCGCGCAGGCCGGCCAGGAACTGGGCGGTGTCCTTCTCGATCTTCATGCGGCCGCCGCGGCCGTAGCCCTTCTGGCGGCGCGCCAGGTCGCCGTCCACGAGGGCGAAGTCGATGGGCAGGCCGGCCGGGAAGCCCTCGGCGATGGCCACGAGGCCGGGGCCGTGCGACTCGCCGGCGGTGAGGTAGCGGAGCGTCATCGGGGCGTCGTCTCCCTCGCCCGTTGCAGGGCGGCGACCATGACCGCCTCGGGGGCGGGGCGGCCGGTCCAGATGGTGAAGGCGTGGGCGCCCTGGCGGACGAGCAGCTGCTCGCCGCGCACCAGGCGCGCGCCGGCGGCGGCGGCGGCGTCCCTGGCGAAGGCGGTGTCGCCGTAGACCATGTCGAGCGCCACCTGCCCGGCGCGGAAGGCGACGCCCGGGAGCGCCGGCTCCTGGCCGGCGAGGCCGATGCTGGTGCCGTTCACGACCACGTCGGCGGCGCGGCTCTCCTCGCCGAGCGAGCCCCAGGGCACCGGCACGGGGCGGGCCGCCGCGTCGGGCAGCGCGCGCTCGAGCTGGGCGCAGAGCTCGGCCGCCTGCTCCGGACGGCGCGCCGCCACCCGGAGGGCGCCGCCGGCGCGGACCG
>DASTGK010000338.1:0-9225 GCA_035719085.1 Anaeromyxobacteraceae bacterium | reverse complement strand
GCCTGCAGCCGGGTCAGCTCCTCCGCGGAGACGCCGGGCGCGGTCGGGGGATGCTGCTCGTTCATCGGTACTCCTCCTGCGGGCCGGGGGCTCCCCCGTCGCCGAGCGTGTCCTTGGCTTCCACGAGGATCTCGGCGCCGGCGCCGCCGGCCTCGTCGCAGCCGGCCTGGAAGATGCGGACCAGCTTGAGCTTGGCCATCTCCAGGATGGCCAGGAAGGTCGCGATGATGGCCGACCTGGTGTGCGGCTGCTCGGCCGGGCCGGCCAGCAGCTCCTCGAAGGTGGCGCGGCGCGAGAGGCGCAGCACCTCGACGACGCGGGCGATGGCGTCGGTGATGGAGAGCCGGTCGGTGAGGACGTCGTGCGTCTTCTCCGGCCGGGCGTGCTTGAGCGCCCGGTCGAGCGCCTCGATGAGCTTGAAGACCGAGACGTCGGCCAGCCCCTCCGGCCCGTCGGGCGCCTGCGGCCGCTCGGCCCGGGCGCGCCGCGTGAAGACCGTCCGGTCGAGGATGTCGCGCTGCCCCAGCTCCTCGCCGGCCGCCTTGTACTTCTGGTAGACGAGCAGCCGCTTCACCAGCTCGGCGCGCGGATCGACGCCCGACTCCTCGGGCGAGGCCGCGTCCTCGGCCACCTCGGTGCGCGGCAGCAGCAGCTTGCTCTTCATGAGCATGAGCTGCGCCGCCATGTGCAGGAACTCGCCGGCCACGTCGATGTCGAGCTCCTGCATCAGCTCGATGGTGGCCAGGTAGCTCTCGGTGATGCGGGCGATGGGGATGTCGAAGAGCTCGACCTGGTGCTCCTTGACCAGGTGGAGGAGCAGGTCGAGCGGCCCCTCGAACGGCGCCTCGCCGGGCCGGAACGGCGGGAGCGCGACGCGGAAGGCGTCCACCGGGCGCGCGCCCGGGACGGCCTCCGCGGCGCCCGGGGCGCCCGTCTCCTCCCGCTCGGTCGTCATCCGCCCCGTGGGTGCCGCGCTACTCGAGCTTCATGGCGGCGCGCACCTGCGCCATGGTCGCCTCGGCCGCGACGCGGGCCTTGGCGTTGCCGAGCTGCACCAGGTCGTCGAGGTCCTTCGGGCGCGCCAAGAGCGCCTCGCGCTTCTCGCGCATCTTCTCCTGATCCGGCTCGAGCTTCTCCAGCAGCTTCTTCTTGCAGTCGACGCAGCCGATGCCGGCCGAGCGGCAGTTGACGTCGACCCAGCCGATCGTCTCGGCGTCCGAGTAGATCTTGTGCAGGTAGAAGATGCCGCAGACGTCGGGGTTGCCCGGGTCCTGGCGCCGCTTGCGGGCCGGATCGGTCACCGCCCCCATGATCTTCTTGCGGGTCGACTCGGCCGGCTCGCCCAGCTCGATCGAGTTGCCGTAGCTCTTCGACATCTTGCGGCCGTCGGTGCCGACCACCTTGGCGGCCTGCGTCAGCAGCGGCCCCGGCTCGGGGAAGACCTCGCCGTAGTGGCCATTGAACTTGCGGACGATCTCGCGCGACAGCTCCAGGTGCGCCACCTGGTCGGCCCCCACCGGCACCGCGGTGGCCTTGTACAGGATGATGTCGGCGGTCATCAGCACCGGGTAGCCGAGGAAGCCGAAGAGCGACAGGTCGCGGTCGGTGATGTTCTCGCGCAGCTCCTTGTAGGAGGGCGAGCGCTCCAGCCAGCCGATGGGCGTGATCATGCCGAGCAGCAGGTTGAGCTCGGCGTGCTGCTTCACCTGGCTCTGCACGAAGAGCGTGCTCTTCTGCGGATCGATGCCGGCGGCGATGAAGTCGACGAACATCTCGCGCTCGGCCGGCTTGATGCCCTCGGTCTGGTGGTAGTTGGTGGTGAGCGCGTGCCAGTCGGCCGAGAAGAAGAAGCAGTCGTTCGCCTCCTGCAGCTTCACCCAGTTGGTGAGCGCGCCGTGCAGGTGGCCGAGGTGCAGGCGCCCGGTCGGGCGCATGCCGGAGACGACGATGGGGCGGGCTGGCGTGGTCATGGACGGTCTCAGGCGAGCGCGCGGCTGATGCCGAGCAGGAAGTCGGTGACGGCGTAGATGGGGCCGGCCACGAGCCGCCCGCCGAACCAGAAGACGCCGAGCAGCAGGAAGGGCGCGAACTGCTCGAGCGCGTGCCACTGGTCGCGCAGCCGGTACGGCAGGATCCAGGCCACCACCCGGCTGCCGTCGAGCGGCGGGATGGGGATCATGTTGAAGAGCGCCAGGCCGACGTTGAGCTGCAGCATGCCGAGCAGGAAGAAGAGCCCGGCGCTCCCCTCCTCGACCAGCGCGGGGGCGAAGCGGGCGGCGAGCCCGAGCAGCACCGCCGAGACGGTGGCGAGCAGGACGTTGGCGAGCGGGCCGGCCGCCGCGGTGAGCGCCATCCCCCGGCCCATCGACACGTCGCGCCGGAAGCGCGAGGGGTCGACCGGCACCGGCCGCGCCCAGCCGAACGGCACGCCGAGCAGCGGCAGCAGGAGCGTGCCGATGGGATCGACGTGGCTCAGCGGGTTGAGCGTGAGGCGCCCCGCGCGCGAGGCCGTGTCGTCCCCGAGCTTCCACGCGCTCCAGGCGTGGGCAAACTCGTGGATCGACAGGGACAAAATCGAGAGGGGCAGCCACATGAGCCGCCCGAGGAAGTCCATGCTCGACAAGGGGTAACCTCTTCGAAAGACCGTGGTTTAGCAGCGCGGGACCCCGGGGTCAACGCGGCACGTCCAGGGCGGGAAGCCCCGTGGCGTCGCGGGGTTCGGCCCTCAGGCGCGGGGGTGGAACCGGTCGTAGAGCCGGCGCGCGTGGGTGGTGTCGACGTGGGTGTAGATCTGCGTCGTCGAGACGTCGGCGTGCCCCAGCATCGCCTGGACCGCCCGGAGGTCGGCGCCGCCGGCCAGCAGGTGGGTGGCGAAGCTGTGGCGGAGCTTGTGGGGCGAGATGCGCCTCCGGATCCCGGCCTTGCGGGCGTGGCGGTCGAGCAGCTTCGCGAACCCCTGGCGCGTCAGCCGCTTGCCGCGCGGCGTGACGAACAGGTCCTTCACCCGCCGCCCCTTCACGAGCGGCTCCCTCGCCGTCTGCAGGTAGGCCTTCACCGCCTCGGCCGCCGGCGCGCCCACCGGCACGAGCCGCTCCTTGTTCCCCTTGCCGCGCGCGATGAGGACGCGGCTCTCCAGGTCGACGTCGTTGAGCTGCAGCGAGACCAGCTCCGAGACGCGCAGCCCGGTGGCGTAGAGCAGCTCCAGCATGGCCCGGTCGCGCCGGCCGGCCGCGCTGCGCGGGTCGGGGGCGGCGAGCAGCGCGGCGCACTCCTCGGCCGAGAGCGGCTGGGGCAGCTTGCGGCCGGGGCGCGGCGAGTCGATCTCGTCGGAGGGGTCGAGCGGCGTGATCCGCTCGGCCGCCAGCAGCTTGTGGAGCGCCCGGATGGCCGAGAGCGCCCGGGCCTGCGAGCGGGGCGAGAGGCCGCGCGAGGTCAGCTCGGCCAGGTGGGCCTGGATCTCGCCCCGGCCGACCGCCTCCCAGCCCCCGACACCCAGCTTCTCCAGGTGGTCGACGTAGCGGCGCAGGTCGCGCGCGTAGGCCTCCACCGAGTTCTGGGCGAGCCCCTTCTCCACCCGGACGTGGGCGAGGAAGAGGTCGAGGGCCGGCTCGAGCGGCGACATGCCGGGACGATATCGCCGGGCGCCCCGCCGTCCAGTTCCGGGCCGCGCCCCGCCCGTCCCCCTGCCCGGCCGCTCAGCGGCGGCGCGTCGCCCGGCCCCGCACCGAGGCCGGCACGGCCACGCCCGGCGCCAGCGTCGGGTCGGCCTCCGGCGCCCCCGCCACCTCGGCGAGCGGCAGGACGCCGGCCCAGTGCGGCAGGGCGAGGTCGGCCTCGTCGTCGAGCGGCGGCCCGGTGCGCACCTTGGCGGAGGCGCTCTCCACCTCGATGCGCGCCACGGCGGTGGCCTTGAGCTCGCGGGCGTTCGGCGGGCGGGCCTCGGCCCAGCGCCCCGGCACGAGCCGCTCGATGATCCGCTCCAGGGCGGCGAGCCTGGCCCGCTCGTCGGTGAGCAGGTGGCCGCGGCCGAAGAGGACGGCCGAGCGGTAGTTGATGGAGTGGTGGAAGTGGGAGCGGGCGAGCACCAGCCCGTCCACCAGCGTCATGGCGAGCGAGACCGGGTGGCCGGCGCCGACATGCTGCATGAGCCGGCTCGCCACCGCGCCATGGATGACGATGGCGTCGCCGTCGCGCCCGTGGAGCGTCGGGATGACGAAGGGCTGGCCGTTCTCGACGAAGCCGACGTGGCAGATGGTCGCCTCGTCGACGATGGGCCAGATGGTCTCGCGGTCGTACCGGGCGCGGTCGCGCAGCCGCTCGACGCGGTTTCGGGGGGTCTGCGGGAACTCGGACACGGTCCACCTCCCTGGCGCGCCGCGGCGGCCGGGAGCGGCCGGGCGGCGTCGAACGCCACCCTAGCAGGCCGGCCGGACGACCGGATGGATTGACGCTCGGTGACATGGACTCATCGAATCCGCCTCGGGATTCTCGGTGTGCCTGGGGTACCCGGCTCGGGTCCCCTGTCACCCGGGGGTGGCGGTCGACCACCGTGCCCAGGGTACCGGCTGGGGCGTCAGCCACCCGAGGACCGCAGGATTTTCGCGAGCTTGCGCGGCGCCATTTCCGATCCGCCAGTCGGTCCCCAACCTGCACAACGGCCCGCGACGCCATGCGGCGGGAGGACGACCGATGAAGCTGACGCTGAGCACCAAGCTGCGCGCGCTGTTGCTCCTGGCCCTCGCCTTCATCGCGCTCGTGGGCGTGGCCGGCCTGCGCGCCACCTCGACGATGTCCGGCGTCATCGCGGGCTACACCGGCGCCACCGTCCCGCGCCTCGTCACCTTCTCGCGCCTCGCCACCTCGGTCGGTCGGGCCGCGGGGGCGGCGGCCGCGGTGGAGAACGGCGCGCTGGAGGAGGAGGCGCACAAGCAGGCCCTGGTGCTCATCATCCAGCAGGCGGCCCAGGCGACCGACGCCGAGGCGGCGCGCAAGCGCGGCGGGAGCGACGAGCGGTTCGCGGCGGCCGAGGCCGGCCTCGACGCCTGGCGGCAGGACCTGAACAAGCTGGCCGACTCGGCCCGCAAGCGCCAGAAGGCGGTCGAGGCGGGCCAGTTCGCCGCCGAGGCGGCCGCTCAGCACGACGTCACGGCCGCCTTCGAGCAGCTGCGGAGCGACTCGCAGAAGCTGCTCGAGGCGATCGACGCCGGCGCCGCCGCCACCCGCGCCGAGGCCGACCAGGCCGAGCGGCTGGCGACCGGCTCCGAGGAGGAGGCGCGCCTCTGGATCACCGCGACCTTCCTCACGGCGGCGGCGCTCCTGGCCCTCTTCGGCGCCCTGCTCATCCGCGGCGTGCGGCTGGCGCTCCGGACGACGGTGCAGGCGGCCGAGCGGATCAGCGCCGGCGACCTGCGCCAGGCGGTGCAGGTGACCACCACGGGCGAGCTCGGCGACATGCAGCAGGCCATGCGCCGCATGCGCGAGCAGCTGGCGGCGGTCATCGGCGAGGTGCGCGGCGGCGCCGAGGCGCTGGCCTCGGCCGCCGGCCAGGTCTCGGCCACCTCGCAGCAGCTCTCCCACGGCACCGGCGAGCAGGCCTCCAGCGTCGAGGAGACGAGCGCCCTGCTGCAGGTGATGAGCGAGGCCATCGGCCGGAGCGCCGACGCCAACCGGCAGACCGAGGCGCTGGCCGCCGAGGGGGCCCGCTCCGCCGAGCAGGGCGGCCAGGTGGCCGCCGACACCATCGAGGCGATGCGGGCCATCGCCGGGCGCATCACCGTGGTCGAGGAGATCGCCTACCAGACCAACCTGCTGGCCCTGAACGCCGCCATCGAGGCGGCGCGCGCCGGGGCGCACGGCCGGGGCTTCGCCGTGGTCGCCGCCGAGGTGCGCAAGCTGGCCGAGACGAGCGCCGCCGCCGCCCAGGAGATCGCCGGCCTGGCCGACCGCTCGGTCGGGGCCGCCGAGCGGAGCAGCGCCCTGCTCGTCGAGCTGGCCGGCGGCATCCGGCGCACCTCGGACCGGGTCCGCGAGGTGTCGGCCGCCTCGCAGGAGCAGGCGAGCGGCGTCGATCAGGTGTCGAAGACCATGTCCGTCGTCGACCAGGTGACGCAGCGCAACGCCTCGGCGGCCGAGGAGCTCTCGGCCACCGCCGAGGAGGTGGCGTCGCACGCCGAGTCGCTCTGGAAGATCGTCGGCGCCTTCCAGGTGGCCGAGCAGCCCAGCGCCGCCGCCTGACCGCCCCGCCCCGCCCCGCCGCCCCAGGAGACCTCCGATGAACCCGAAGAAGCTCGCCGCCCTGGCCGCCCTCGCCCTGCTCCTGCCCTCCCTCGCGGGCGCCGCGGAGTACGCCACCACCAAGGACGCGGAGCTGCTGGTGCACCGCGCCGTCGCCTTCTACAAGAAGTCGGGCCGGGCCAAGGCGCTCGCCGCCTTCAACGAGCCGTCGGGCCCCTTCTGCTACCGCGACCTCTACGTCTACGCCTACACGCTCGACGGCACCTGCGTGGCCCACCCGGCGCAGCCGAACCGGGTCGGCAAGAACCTCATCAACGATCGCGACGTCGACGGGAAGGAGTTCATCCGCGAGCGGATGGCCATCGCCCGCAAGGAGGGCAAGGGCTGGCAGGAGTACAAGTTCACCAACCCGGCCACCCACCGGGTCGAGAAGAAGGTGGCCTACTTCGAGGTGGTGGACGGCGTGGTGCTGGTGGCGGGCGCCTACCGCAGGTAGCGCCCGGTCACGCCAGCAGGTCGGAGACGTCGCCCTTGCCGACGCGCACCACCACCGGCTCCGGGCCGGAGAGGTCGATCACCGAGGAGGGCTCGGCCGGCCGGTAGCCGCCGTCGAGGATCAGCTCCAGCCCGTGGCCGAGGTGCTCCTTGATGTCCTTGGCGTCGATGAGCACCTCCCCCTCCGGCGTGGCCGCCGAGGTGGAGATGATGGGGTGGCCGAGCCGCTTCGCCAGCTCGAGCGCGATGGGGCTGTCCGGGATGCGGATGCCGACCGTCTTCTGCCGCCGCAGCAGCAGGTCGGGCACGAGGCGGGTGGCCGGGAGGATGAAGGTGAACGGCCCCGGCACCTTGCGCCGCAGCACGCGGTAGGCGGCGTTGTCGACGATGGCGTAGCGTGAGATCTCGGCCAGGTCCTGGCAGATGAACGAGAGCTCGTGCGTCTTGGGCAGCTGCTTCAGCAGGTAGATGCGCTCGATGGCCCGCTTGTCGAAGAGGTCGCAGCCGAGGCCGTAGTAGGTGTCGGTCGGGAAGGCCACCAGCCCGCCCCCGGACAGCGCGGCCAGCGCCCGCTCCAGGACGCGGGGCTGCGGGTGGACCGGGTCGATCTCGAGGATGTTGGCGACGGCCATGGGGTCCCCCTTCTATCAGGTCACCGCTCGCCGCGGGAGACGGCGGCGGTGATCGCCTCCACCACCTGCCGCGCCGTCTCGCCCTCCAGCCGGTGCCCCTCGGCCGTGCGGACGTAGAAGGCGTCGGCGGCCCGGTGCCCCTCGGTGGTGATGCGGGCCAGATCGACGGTCAGGCCGAGGTCGAAGAAGGTGCGCGAGAGCGTGTGGAGCAGCCCCACCCGGTCGGCGGTGAAGACGTCGACCACGCTGTGGGTCCGGGCGCTGTCGTTGTCGATGACCACCTTGGTGGCGAGCTGCGGCAGCGGCTTCTCCGGCAGCGACGAGGCGCGCAGCTTGCGGGCCAGCAGCGCGTCGAGCGGCTCGTCGCCGGAGAGGACGCGCAGCAGGTCGCCGCGGGCGGCGCGCCAGCGGGCCGGCTCGAGCGTGCCGCCGTCCGGCCCGCGCACCTCGAAGACGTCGAGCGCCCGGTCGGAGAGCCAGCCGAGGGCCGGGTCCTCCGGCGTGGAGAAGACCTCGGCGTGCTGGATGTCGATCCGGTTGGCGGCCAGGACGCCGGCCAGCGTGGCCAAGAGGCCGGGCCGGTCGCGCGCCGTCAGGTGGATCTCGGAGGCGCCGAGCAGCGGCTGGTGGCGGATGGTGGCCGCCAGCGGCCCGCCCTTGCCGAGCTGCAGGAGCCGCAGGTGGCGCGGCGCCTGGGCCGGCGAGACGGTGAGGAAGTAGCGGGCCGGCATGGCCTGCACGAAGGCGGCCCGGTCGGCCTCGGTGGCCCCGTGGCCGTGCCCCTCGAGCGCCGCCACCACCCGCTCGCGCGCCGCCGCCTCGGCCGTGCCGGGCTCGGGGCGCCGCTCGCCGCGCACCAGCACGGCGCGCGTCTTCTCGAAGAGCTCGGCCAGCAGCCGGCTCTTCCACTCGGTCCAGGTGCGCGGCCCGACCGTGGCGATGTCGGCGTAGGTGAGCAGGTAGAGCTTCTCCAGCCGGTCGATGGTCCCCACCTCCTCGGCGAAGGCGTGGATCAGGTCCGGGTCGGAGAGGTCGCGCCGCTGGGCGATCGAGGCCATGCGCAGGTGCTTCAGCACCAGCCACTCGATGTCGGCCGCGTCGGCCGGATCGAGCCCCATGCGCACGCAGGCCTCGGCCGTGATCTCGGCGCCGCGCTGCGAGTGGTCCTTCCCGCTCCCCTTGCCGATGTCGTGGAAGAGCGTGCCGAGGTAGAGCGGCAGCGGCCGCGCCAGCGCCTGCATGAGCGGCGTCAGCGTCGGCTCCTGCACGTCGCCGCAGCGCAGCGCCAGCAGCCGCCGCACCGCGAAGAGCGTGTGAACGTCCACCGTGTACACGTGGTAGACGTCGATCTGCCGGCGCGCCGTGATGCGCTCGAACTCGGGCAGCACCTTCTGCAGCACGCCCAGCTCGTGCATCAGCGAGAGGAAACGGCCGCGCGTCCCCGGGCGCACGAAGGCGGCCAGCAGCTCCTGGTTCACCTCCGGGTCGGCGGCGGCGTCGGGGCCCAGCGCCTCGGCCGTCTGCGCCGCCTGGTCGCGCGCGTACGGGTAGAGGTCGAGCCCCTCCCGATCGGCGGCGGCGAAGAGCCGGACCAGCGCCGCCGGCGAGCGGCGCAGCACGTCCTTGTCGACGAGCGAGAGCCGCCCGCGGAAGACCTTCAGCTCGCCGTCGTCGAGGTAGCGGTCGGCGCCGCGCGCCGGCTGGCCGCGCAGGATGGGGACGGGCCGCTCGGCGCCGGTCATGGCGGCCGGCGGCGGCACCATGCGCCACCCGGTCGCGTTCTGCGGCTCGAGGCAGCGGTCGACGATGGCGTCGCAGGCCACCAGCACCGTCTTGGCCGCCAGGTAGTAGTGGCGCATGAACT
>DASTGK010000337.1:0-2323 GCA_035719085.1 Anaeromyxobacteraceae bacterium | reverse complement strand
CGCACCACCGCACGACGACTCGGCTTCTTGCCCATGCCGACGGTAGATCACGCCGGCATGGGGCCCGTCTACTTGTGTGGGATCATGAGCCCGGTGGGGGAGAGGGAGCCAAGATGGGCGCGGGCGTCAGGCGAACAGCTTGTCGAGCTTCTCCTCGATGTAGCCCTTCACGGTGCCGATGACGGCGCCGCCGAGCAGCCCGTGCGAGAGCTCGATGCGGGCCCGGCCGTCCTCGATGGTGCACAGCCCCTGCACGCCCATCTTCTCCGGCACCACGATGCGCCGCGCCGTCGCGTCGAACTCGCAGGAGATGCCGTACTTGTCGCCCATGCGGCGCAGCACCTTCTCCACCTCGGCGTAGATCTCGTCGGCCTTCTTGCCCGGGTACGAACGCTCGATCGTCTTGGTCGCCATCACGCCTTCCTGGTCTGGGCCCGCGCGTAGCGCGTCGGGTCGGGTACGCCCGCCTCGAGGAACCCCTTCCGCCGCAGCTGGCAGGCGTCGCAGCGCCCGCAGGCACGCCCGCGGACCGGGTCGTAGCAGGACATGGTGAGCTGGTAGGGCACCTGGAGCCTCGTGCCGAGCCGGACGATGCCGGCCTTGGAGAGGCGCACCAGCGGCGCCCGGATGGTGAGCGGCCGGCCGGAGACGCCGGCCTTGGTGGCCACGCGCGCCAGCTTCTCGAAGGCCCGCAGGAACTCGGGCCGGCAGTCGGGGTAGCCCGAGTAGTCGATGGCGTTCACGCCGACGAAGATCTGCTCGGCGCCGATCACCTCGGCGTGGGCCAGGGCGAGCGCCAGCATGACGGTGTTGCGGGCCGGCACGTAGGTGACCGGGATGTCCCGCCCCATGGCCCGCTCGCTGCGCCCCTTGGGGACGGCGATGGCCGCGTCGGTGAGGGCCGAGCCGCCGAAGGCCGAGAGGTCCACCTTCACCACGCGGTGGCCGGCGGCGCCGAGGGCGCGGGCCACGGCGCGGGCCCGGGCCAGCTCGCCCCGGTGGCGCTGGCCGTAGTCGACCGAGAGACAGTGGGCCTCGAGCCCCTCGGCGCGGGCCACCGCCAGGCAGGTGGTGCTGTCGAGGCCGCCGGAGAGGAGCACCACGGCCCGTGCCGCGCGTCGCTTCGCCATTCGTTCTCCTTCTTAGGGCGCGGCCGGAGCCGGCGCCAGCAGGTAGGTGGCGCCGCACGGCAGCGTGCAGGGCCCGCAGCTCGCCCCCGCCGCCGCGCTCGCCCGGTCGGTCAAGGTGCCGGTGAAGCCGTTGACGGCGCCGGTCGCCGCGTCGCGCTGCAGCGTCCCGGCCACCGTCTGCGTCACGGTGGCGGCGCAGCCCGGGGCGCAGGCCTCGAGCGTGGCGCCCGAGGTGTCGAGCGCGACGCTCACCTGGTCCCCCTGGTGCGCGCCGACCAGCGGATCGGCGCCGCGCCGGTCGAGGCAGAGCGCGGCCCCGTCGCCCTGCGAGCCGAAGGAGACGGTGGCGCCGAACCGGAGCTCGGGCGGCCAGGTGGCGTCGAAGCCGCTCGCCGGTGCGCCCGCGTCGCAGCCGACGAGCTGGCGCGTCCCCACGAGCTGGAGGGTCGCGACCGGCACGCCGGGGCACGGGCCGCTCGGCGAGGCCTGGCAGGCGGCGGCGGTGGCGACGAGGAGGGGGAGGGCGCGGCGCACGGGGGCGTCAGCCTAGCACCTGCACCCGGAGGTCGAGGAAGGGGTCGGAGAGCGCGAGGAGCGCCAGCTCGCGGAGCTCCGGGCGCGCCAGGGCGGCGGCGGGGTCCGGCGGCGCCCGGTCGAGCAGGACCATGGCCGAGAGCGCCGCCCCCGGGTCGCCGGTGGCGAGCAGCGCCACGCGCGCGCCGGTGCGCTTCAGCGAGGCGGCGAGGGCCGTGAGGTCGGTGCGGGCCAGCTCCTCGGCGGCGGCCTGGCCGAGGGGGCGGGCCCGCTCGGCGATGGGCGGCGGCACGCTGCGCCGGAGCGCCGCCAGGAAGGCGTCGGCCCGCTGCGCCGGCAGGCCGAGCGGCGGCGGCACCCCGCCGGCGAAGCGGCAGGCGAGCTCGAGCAGGATGCCCACGTCCTTGGGGGCGAACTTGCCGGTGAGCGCCCAGCCGCGGCCGAGCAGGTCGAGGGCGCGCGCCGCCAGGAAGGCGGTGACCGCCTCGGGCAGCGCGGCGAGGCCCGAGGGGATGACGAGCGACGGGGGCTGCGTGTTCTCGATGAGCATCTCGACGCCGGGCCGGTCGACGAGGAAGCTGGCGTGCGCGCGGGCGCCGAGGGCGCGGCCGGCCGCCTCGAGGGCGTCGCGCAGCGCCGGGGCGCGGGGCGGCACCAGC
>DASTGK010000336.1:0-5737 GCA_035719085.1 Anaeromyxobacteraceae bacterium | reverse complement strand
GGGACGGTGGGGGCGCGGACACGGGCGGAGCCTCGCACCGGGATCGCCGAAAGGCAACGGGTCCCCGGGGGGCCGGGCCGGCCTACTCCCCGGGCGTGCCCGGGTCGCCGGGGACGGCCGCCGCGCCCGGCTCCCGCGCGCCGCGCCGCTCCGCCGCCTTCTCGGCCGCCTTCACGGCGCGGTCGGCCTCGAAGGCCTCGTAGGCGCGCACCACCTCCTGCACCAGCGGGTGGCGCACCACGTCCACCTCCGAGAAGGCGCAGAAGGCGATGCCCTCCACCCCCTTGAGCACCTTCTGCACCTCCATGAGGCCGCTGGGCCGGCCGCTCGGCAGGTCCACCTGCGTCACGTCGCCGGTCACCACCGCCTTGGAGCCGTAGCCGAGCCGGGTGAGGAACATCTTCATCTGCTCGGTGGTGGTGTTCTGGGCCTCGTCGAGGATGATGAAGGCGTCGTTGAGCGTGCGGCCGCGCATGAAGGCGAGCGGCGCCACCTCGACCGTGCCCCGCTCGATGAAGGCGTTGGCCTTGTCGTCGTCCACCATGTCGAAGAGGGCGTCGTGGAGCGGCCGCAGGTACGGGTTCACCTTCTCGGCGATGTCGCCGGGCAGGAAGCCGAGCTTCTCGCCCGCCTCGACCGCCGGCCGGGTGAGGACGATCCGCTTCACCTTGCGCTCCACCAGCGCCGCCACCGCCATGGCCATGGCCAGGTAGGTCTTGCCGGTGCCGGCCGGGCCGATGCCGAAGACGATGTCCTGGTCGCGGATGGCCTGGATGTACCGCTTCTGCGCCAGCCCCTTGGGCGTGATGACGCGGTGGCGCGCCGAGACGAAGACGGTGTCGCCGAAGACCTCGCGCAGCGCGACGCCCTGCCCCGCCAGCTTGGTGGCCTGGTCCACGTCCTCGAGGTGGAGCGGGAAGCCGTCCTCCAGCAGCCCGTAGAGCTCGCGCAGCAGCCGCTCCGCCACCTCGAGCCGGGCCGCGTCGGTGCCGGCCACGATGAGCTGGCCGCCGCGCAGCCCGAGCTGCACGCCGAGCCGCTTCTCGACGAGCTTCAGGTGCTCGTTGTGGGCGCCGCAGAGCGCGCGGACGCGGTCGTTGTCGGGGAAGTCGAGCCGGGCCGAGGGCCTCGGAGCAGGGTCCGCCACGCAGCCGTCCTCACTCCACCGGCGGCAGGAGCACGAACTGCCCCTCGGAGGGCCGCCGGTAGTGGTACTCCTGACTCCAGGGGTAACGGAGATCGCGCCAGCTCGCCAGCCCGGCGTCGACCAGCTCGGCGAGCCGCTCCGGGTAGGCCCCCCGCTCGAGCTTGTAGACCTCGAGCGCCCCGCGCAGCCGCGCCATCTGGTAGCGCGCCAGGAAGCGCTGGGCCCCGTTGTCGCGCAGCCCGGCGGCGCCGTGGCGCTCGCCGAAGGCCATGCCCCGGTCGTCCACCCAGATGGCGATCCCGGCCAGCACCGCGGCGATGGCCACGGTGGCGCCCAGCCGGGTGGCCCCGGTGCGCAGCCGGTTCTGCCAGTCGCGGGCGTAGGCGCCCACCGCGCCGGCGCGGTCGCGCACCGTGGCGGACGGCTCGAGGTAGCCGAGGTTGACGAGGTTGAGCAGCGCCTTGCAGGTCTCGAACTCGCCGAGCCGCGACAGGTCGACGATCCGCTCCACCGTGCGGTCGGGGACGGCCAGCTCGAAGACCTTGCGCTCGGCCGGGCCGAGCGACGGGTCGGCCGAGGCCTGCGCCTCCTCGGCGCCGGCGCCGAGGGCGTCGAAGGCGGCGTCGACGTCGTCGCCCCCCTTGGCGCGCGCCGCGGCCGGCTCCACCGCCCGCAGCCGCTCGAAGGTCATGGCCATCGAGGGGATCTTGCGGCGCACCAGCGGCCACTCGTCGACCTGGCGGAACCCCTCCATCAGCACCGACTCGGCGCGCAGCGGGGTGACCGTCTCCGGGTCCCACTCCACCTCGCCCGGCTCGAAGGCGTACGTGCCGCTCTTCCAGTGGAAGAGCTTGTGCACCGTCTCGGTGGTCTGCAGCGCCGTCATCTGGCGCAGGTTCTCGACCGAGACGTAGCCGAGCTCGACGAGGATGTCGCCCAGGCGGCGCAGCGTCCGCTTCTGGATGTCGAGGGCGTACTCCAGCTCCTGCTGCGTGATGAGGTCGGCGCGGACGAGCCGCATGCCGAGCTTCTCGCGGGCCTTGCGGCCGGCCGACTCGGCGCGCACCACGTTGCCGTCGGCCATCGAGATGTGGATGACGTCGTCGCGCGACTCGAGGTGGAGCACGCCGCTCTTGGCCTGCTGGCCGATGAGCTGGAGGATCTCCGCGATCCCGAAGTCCTTGAGCGTGCCCTTGAGCGCCACCCGCCCCTCCTCCGCTAGGCCCGGGTCCGGCGGAAGGCGTCCCGCACGGCCAGGAGGTAGACGACGACCCCGAGCGGCACCGCCACCGCCAGCTTGCCCCACAGCACGTAGGGCGACGGCTGCGGCGGGGGCATGATGCCGCGCCAGAACCAGACCACGAAGCCGGCGAAGAGGAGCGCCAGCAGCACGGCGAAGCCGCGCCCGGCCAGGCCGGCGAAGACGTGGCCGGCGCCGCCGCCGACCACCGCCAGGATGCGCGTCGTCACCTGCTGCAGGTGGCGGTGGCGCTTGACCTCGGCCTCCTTGCGCAGCCGGTCGCGCGCGTCGACCACGCCGCGCTTCACGTAGACGTTGACGCACTGGCCGCAGAGCGGCCCGCCGCCGGCGTCGCAGCGGCGGCAGGCCGGGCGGCCGCACTTCTCGCAGGCGCGGGCCGGCTCGAGCCCGCGCGAGAGGAGCGCCAGGCCCCAGAGCAGCGCCACGAGCGCCGCCGGCACCCAGGCGAACGCGGTGCGCGGCACCGGGCCGGCCAGCCGGGTGAGCACCGCGTCGCGCACCGCCGCGGGCGTGCCGTCGCCGGCGGCCAGCGCCTGGATGCGGGCCATGGGCACCGGCACGTCGACCAGGTAGCGGTTGGCCGAGAAGTCGTCGTCGGCGCCGTACTGCTTCAGGAAGGCGCCGTCCTCCTGCTCGGCCCGGTCGCGGGCCGCGCTCGACTTCTCGATGTTGGAGCCGCGCAGGTAGACCTTGGAGAGGTTGTAGTGCGCGGCCGCCTGCACCGTGAGGTCGGGGCCGGCGCGGTCGGAGGCCTGCAGGAAGGCCGCCTTGGCGCCGTCGAGGTCGCCCTGCAGGAACTTCACGTTGCCGACGTTGACCAGCAGCTCGGCGGCCCGCTCGTCCCCCCGGGCCGCCTCGCCGTACCAGCGCAGCGCCGCCGCCAGGTCGCCGCGCCGCTTGAAGTGGCGCCCCAGGGCCGCCGCCAGCGCCGGGGGCGGCGGCTGCTCGGCAGCGCGGGCCGCCAGCTCGGCCACCGCGGCGTCGTCGAGCGCCCCGTGCTCCATCTCGTAGACCACCTCGGCCGGGGTGCCGGTCCAGGCGGTGAGGCGCGCCGCCTCCTCCGCCGCCCAGGGCAGGGCGCCGAGCGCCAGCAGCGCCGCCGAGGCGACCGCGCGCTCGGCGTTCGAGAGGTAGAGCCAGGCGGCCAGCACCGCCACCGCCAGCGCCACGAACGGCCCCAGGCCGAAGGCCACCGGCGCGCCGAGGAGCACGAGCCCCAGGAAGCCGGTCTGGATGGCCGCCGAGCCGCGCAGCAGCGGCAGGTGGTGGAAGTCGTGGAGGAAGAGCCGCAGCGACCTCGCCAGGAGGAGGAGGATGGTGGCGGCCGCGGCGGTGAAGAGGGCGGCGAAGGCGGCGCTGAAGAGGTCGCCGTAGAAGGCGCGCACCGTGTGCGGCTCGCGCGCCGCGGCCGCGAGGGCGTCGACCATCGCCGAGAGGGCCGGCAGCGGCGCGCCCGGCGCCTTGGCCAGCCGGGCGCGGGCCACCGCCAGCCGGGCGTCGGCCGCGTCGGGCGCCAGCTTCTCGGCGAGCTCGGCGTGGAGGAGCGCCTCGCCGGCCAGGTTGGCGGCGAGCGAGCGGTCCACCTCGCGCACCTCGCTCGCCGCGAGCGTGAAGAGGTTCTCGATGGCGAGCTGCCGCTTGGCGTCGAGGATCCCGCTGGCGGCGGCGGCGGCGCGGGCCGGGTCCTGCTCGCGCAGCGCGGCGCGCCGCTCGGTCCAGAGCGAGAGGATCTGCCCCCAGGTCGCCGTCACCGGCTCGATGGCCCGGGCCGCCGGCTTCTCCGGCGGCGGCGCGGGGGGCGGGGGAGGCGGCGCCGGCAGCGTGTCCGGCACGCCGGCGGCGGTCGGGTCGGGGGCCGGCCCGGGCTCGGGCGAGGGATCGCGCGGCCCGGCGGGACCGGTGGGCCCCTTCGCGCCCTTGGCCCCGCGGCGCGCCGCGGGCGGCTGGTCGGCGGGCGCGGGCTCCGCGGCCGCGGCGGGCTCGCCCGCGTCCACCGGCGCGGGCGCGGAGATCTGCGCCAGCGCCGGCCAGGGGGCCAGGGCGAGCAGGGCGATGGCGAGGAGGGTCGTCCGGGTGGGCACGCGAGAACCGGATGCTAGCACGCCCTCCCCTGCGCTAAGTAAGGCCGATGTCGCGCTCCTCCGACGCCATCGAGCGGCTCCTCGCCATCATGCACCGCCTGCGCGCCCCCGGAGGCTGCCCGTGGGATCGCGAGCAGACGCTCGAGTCGCTGCGCCCCTACGTCCTCGAGGAGACCTACGAGGTGCTCGAGGCGGTCGACGCCGGCGACGTCGCCGCCCACCGCGAGGAGCTCGGCGACCTGCTGCTGCAGATCGTCTTCCAGGCGGAGCTGCGGAGCGAGGCGGGCGCCTTCGAGTTCGCCGACGTGGCCGACGCCATCTCCGACAAGCTGGTGTCGCGCCACCCGCACGTGTTCGGCGACGCGGTGGTGAAGGACGCCGAGGGGGTGCTGAAGCAGTGGGCCGCCCTGAAGCGCGAGGAGAAGCGGAAGAAGGGCGGCGGCGAGAGCGTCCTCGAGGGCGTGCCGCGCGAGATGCCGGCGCTGGCCCGCGCCGACCGGCTCACCGAGAAGGCGAGCCGCATCGGCTTCGACTGGCCCGACGCGGCCGGCGCGCGCGCCAAGGTCGACGAGGAGCTGGGGGAGCTCGACGCCGCCATCGCCGCGGGCGACCGGGCGGAGATCGAGCACGAGCTCGGCGACGCGCTGTTCGCCCTCGCGAACCTCGCGCGCAAGCTGCAGATCGCGCCCGAGGAGGCGCTGCGCGGCACGATCGGCCGGTTCATCGAGCGGTTCGAGCACGTCGAGCGCGGGCTCGAGGCCGCGGGCGTGCCGCACGGGCAGGCGACGCTCGAGCAGATGGACCGGCTCTGGGACGAGGCGAAGGCCCTCCTCGGCCGCACGCGCAAGCCCACATAGACACAGCAGGACCCACCCGAGCGCGCCTGTCCACAGCCGATGTGGAAAGTCCGTGTACAAATCTGTGGCTAGGGCCTCCCGACACCCGATTTTCACGCGATCGCCACCCCGCGCCGCATCGTGCAGCACGAAGAATCGCTCGCGGTACCGGGGTGTTACGCGGCGGTATTCACTTTCTTGATCACACGCGGCCTCCGCGGCCGCCTTGCACGGGTTCCGGCTTCCGCGCAAGGTGGATAAGTCGCGCGCCGGCGGTCGCCGCGCCCGCGTCACGCGCGGGGGTGCGCGACGCGCGTCCCCGCCGCCCTAGAGCGGCGCGGCCGGGGCGAGCACCTGCCTCGCGGACCCGCATCGCCGTAGGGCGGGCCCGGCACGCCCTCGTTGGAAGGGC
>DASTGK010000335.1:0-7408 GCA_035719085.1 Anaeromyxobacteraceae bacterium | reverse complement strand
CTCACCCCGGCCCTCTCCCCCGGTGGGGGAGAGGGAGATGAATCCGGCCGCTCATCTCGCCCCGCTCGCGCTCGCAACGCCCGCTCGGCCGCCGCGATCACAGGCTCGCCAGGGGTGGCGCAGCCGCCTCGCGGAGCGGCGCCTGGAGTCCCATGACCGCCTCGGCGCGCCCCGGGTACCGGTGCGCGCCGGCAGCTGTCCGCAGCTCCGCGTCGCGAAGCGATGCGCGGAGCAAGTTCTGCCGGCGCGCCGACGCGTCCAGCGCCCGCGCGTCGAGGCCCGCGAGCAATCGACCGCGCCGCGCAGCGTCAGCGGCGGAGTCCCCCCCTGGCGAGCCCCAGCGGCGGGGCGGCGCCCGCAGACGAGGCGCCGACCAAAGAAGAAGGCCGGCCCCGCAGAGGCGGAGCCGGCCGGGGGTCGCGGCGGAGGAGCGCCGCGACGGGCTGCCAGGCTACTTGATCGTCCAGGTGTCGCCGCCGGCCAGCAGCTTCGACACGTCGACGTCGCCGGCCTTGGTCTTGGCCGCGTTGATCATGTCCCAGGTCAGGTCCTCGGCGGTCGGCCGCTTCACGTCGCGGAAGACGCCGATGGGGGTCGGGAACCCCGGCTTGAGCGAGAGGTTGGCGAGCATGAAGGCGATGGTCGGATCCTCGCGCTTCACGTCGTGGACCAGGATGTCCTTCTCGGTGACGCCGTTCTCACCGACGGTCACCACCTCGAGCTCGGCGGTCTGGGCGTTGAAGCGGATGCCCTTCTTGTTGTCCTTGCCGAAGAGGAGCGGCTTGCCGTGCTCCATCTTGAGCTGCATGTCGATCTTGACCGTCTTCTCGGTCAGGAACTGGTAGGCGCCGTCGTTGAACACCGGGCAGTTCTGGTAGATCTCGACGAAGCAGCTGCCCTTGTGCTCGGCCGCGGCCTTGAGCACGGTGCCCATGTGCGCGCCCTCGACGTCGATGGTGCGGGCCACGAAGGTGGCGCCGGCGCCGAGCGCCAGGGCGGGCGGGTTGAACGGCGCGTCCGGCGAGCCGTGCGGCGTCGTCTTGGTCTTCTTGCCGATCTCGGAGGTCGGCGAGACCTGGCCCTTGGTCAGGCCGTAGATGCGGTTGTTGAACATCATGAGCTTCAGGTCGATGTTCCGCCGCATGGCGTGGATGAAGTGGTTGCCGCCGATGGCGAGCGCGTCGCCGTCGCCGGTGACGATCCAGACCATCAGGTCGGGGCGCGACACCTTCAGCCCGGAGGCGAAGGAGGGCGCGCGGCCGTGCAGCGTGTGCATCCCGTAGTTGTTCATGTAGTACGGGAAGCGCGACGAGCAGCCGATGCCCGAGATGAAGACGATGTCCTCGCGCTTGCGGCCGACGCCCGGGAGCGCCTTCTGCACCTGGTTGATGATGGAGAAGTCGCCGCAGCCCGGGCACCAGCGCGGGTCGACGCCCGACTCGAAGTCCTTCTTGGTGTAGACCGGCAGGGCCGTGGTCTCAGTAGCCATGTGTGTAGTCGTCCTTTCCGAGGGGCCGAACGCCTAGAGGACCTCGAGCACCTTGCCGGCGAGCTCGGCGATCTTGATGGGCTTGCCGTTGATCCGGTTGAACTGGAGCGGGTCGACCCCGGGGAACATGCCGCGCAGGTAGAAGGCGAGCTGCCCGTTGTTGACCTCGGGCACGAAGACCTTCTTGAAGCCCTTCAGCACGGCGCCCAGGTTCTTCGGCAGCGGGTTGAGCCAGCGCAGGTGGACGTGGGAGACGGCCTTGCCCTGGGCCTGGAGCGCCTCGGCGGCGCCGCGGACCGAGCCGAAGGTGCCGCCCCAGGAGACGAGGAGCACGTCGCCCGTCGGCTTGCCGAAGACCTCGACGTCCGGCACGTCCTCCACCACGTTGGCGATCTTCTTCGCCCGGGTGAGGACCATCTTCTCGTGGTTCATGCCGTCGTAGGACACCATGCCCGAGAGCGAGTCCTTCTCGAGGCCGCCGATGCGGTGCTCGAGGCCCGGCGTGCCCGGGACCGCCCAGGGGCGGATGAGCTTGGCGTCGCGCAGGTACGGCATGTACCCGCTCTCGTGGTTCTTGGTCGTCTGGTACTTGACCTCGAGCTTGGGCAGCTCGTCCTTCGACGGGACCTTGAACGGCTCGGAGCCGTTGCCGAGGTAGCCGTCGGTGAGGAGGATGACGGGGGTCATCCACTTCACGGCGATGCGCATCGCCTCCATGGCCGCCCAGAAGCAGTCGCCAGGGCTCTGCGCCGCGATGATCGGCATGGGCGCCTCGCCGTGGCGGCCGAAGAGCGCCACGAGCAGGTCGGCCTGCTCGGTCTTGGTCGGCATGCCGGTCGACGGGCCGCCGCGCTGCACGTTGACGATGACGAGCGGGAGCTCGGCGATGACCGCGAGGCCCATCATCTCGGCCTTGAGCGCCAGGCCCGGGCCCGAGGTGGTGGTGCAGGCGAGCGCGCCGCCGAAGGCCGCGCCGATGGCCGAGCCGATGCCGGCGATCTCGTCCTCGGCCTGGTAGGTCACCACGCCGTGCGCCTTGAAGTAGGACATCTCCTGCAGGATCTCGGTGGCCGGGGTGATCGGGTAGCTGCCGAGGAAGACCTGCTTGCCGGTCAGCTTCGCCATGGTGGCGAGGCCGAGCGCGGTGGCGTAGTTGCCGGTGACGTTCCGGTAGGTGCCGGGGGCGAGCTTCGAGGCCGGGACCTCGTAGCGCTGGAAGCCGAGCTCGGCGGTCTCGCCGTAGGCGTAGCCGGCCTTGAAGACCTTCTGGTTCGCCTCGATGAACTGCGGCTTCTTGGCGAACTTGGCCGCGATGGCGCCGAGCTGCTGCTCCATGGGCCGGCTGTAGAGCCAGTACATGAGGCCGAGCGCGAAGTAGTTGCGGCAGCGGGCCGTCTCCTTCGAGGAGAGGCCGGAGCCCTCGAGCGCCGCGTCGGTCAGCTTCGACATGTCGACGGCGAAGACCTTGTAGTTGGCCTTGAGCGCCGCGTCGTCGAGCGGGTTCGACTTGTAGGCCGCCTTCTCGAGGTTGCCCTCGGTGAAGGCGCCGGCGTTGACGAGCAGCATCCCGCCCTGGCGCAGGTCGGCGATGTTGGTCTTGAGCGCGGCCGGGTTCATCGCCACGAGCACGTCGGGCGCGTCACCGGGGGTGTGGATCTCCTTCGACCCGAAGTTCACCTGGTAGCCGGACACGCCGGCCAGCGAGCCGGCGGGGGCGCGGATCTCGGCGGGGAAGTCCGGGAAGGTGGCGAGGTCGTTACCCGCCAGCGCGTTGGCCCGGGTGAACTCGGTGCCGGTGAGCTGCATGCCGTCGCCGGAGTCGCCGACGAACCGGATGGTGACCGTCTCGACCTGCTTGACCTTGGATGCCTGGGTGGACATGTGACCCTGCGTCTCCTTGAGAGGGGGAGCACGAGATACAAAAAGGGGTGCTCTGTATGCCGCATCCCCACCCCGAAGTCAACGGAGGCCGAACCGCAACCCGGCGTAATGACAAGGATATTGTGGACTCGGCTCGTCCGCTTTCCGTCGGGAACACCCGTTCGCGGGCGAGCCTGGAGGCGCCCGCAGGCTGGGGCTCTCCGGACCCGGAATGACGCTATGCGCCTAAACAGGCGGGAAGATCTTGCCCGGGTTCAGGATCCCCAGGGGATCGAAGACCGCCTTCAGCCGCCGCTCGAGCGCCACCACCTCGGGCCCCTGCTCGTATTCGAGGTAGTCCCTTTTGGCGAGGCCGACCCCGTGCTCGCCGGTGATGGTCCCGCCGAGGTCGACCGCCGCCCTCAGGATCTCCCCGACCGCCGCGTCCACCCGCGGCTTCTCCTCCGGCCGGTCGTAGAGGACGTTGCAGTGCAGGTTGCCGTCGCCGGCGTGGCCGTAGGTGGCGACGTCGAAGCCGGCCGCCACGCCGATGGCCTTGGCGCGCGCCACCATCGCCGGGATGGCCGAGCGCGGCACGGCCACGTCCTCGGAGAGCTTCAGGGGGTGGACCTTCTTCAGGTTGACCGAGAGCCAGCGGCGCAGCTCCCAGATCTCGCGCCGCTGCGCCTCGTTCTGCGCCACCACCACCTCGCCCTTCGCCTCGGCGCCGCACAGCTCGGCCACCCGCACGATCTCGGCGAAGACCTGCTCCTCGTCGTTGCCGTCGGTCTCGACGAGCACCATGGCGCCGGCGCCCGGCGGGAAGCGCCCGGGGGCGGTGCGGGCGATGGCCTCGAGCGAGACGTCGTCCATCAGCTCGAGGCAGCGCGGGATGACCCCCTGCGCCAGCACCCGCGAGACGGCCCTGGCCGCGTCGTCGACCGAGCCGAAGACCACGAGCGCCGTCGCCACGTGGCGCGGCCGCGGCAGGAGCTTCAGCGTGATCTCGGTGACGACGCCGAGCGTCCCCTCGCTGCCGACGAGGAGCGCGGTCAGGTCGTAGCCGGCGACGCCCTTGATGCTGCGCCGGCCGAGCCTCAGGATCTCGCCCGTCGGCACCACCACGGTGAGCCCGAGCACGTACTCGCGCGTCACCCCGTACTTGAGCGCCCGGGGGCCGCCGGCGTTCTCGGCCACGTTGCCGCCGAGCGTGCAGAGCTCGAGCGAGTTCGGATCGGGCGGGTAGAAGAGCCCGTGCTCCTCGACGGCCGCCTGGAGCTTGCCGGTGATGACCCCCGGTTCGACGCGCGCCGTCAGGTCCTCCGGCCGGATCTCCAGGATCCGGTCCATCCGCTCGAGCGAGACGGCGATGCCGCCCTGGAGCGCCAGCACGCCGCCCGACTTGCCGCTGCGGGCCGCCACCGGCACCACCGGCACGCGGTGGCGCGTGGCCACCTCGAAGACCGCCCGCACCTCCTCGGCCGACTCGACCTGCACCACCGCGTCGGGCGGGAAGGTGCCGAGCTCCGACTCGTCGCGCCCGTAGGCCTCGAGCCGCTCGGCGTCGCCGGTCACCAGCCGGCCCGCCGGGAAGCGCGCGCGGAGCTCCGCGAGCGCGGCGTCGCGCGCCGTCGTCATCCGAAGACCTCCAGGTTGGCGCCGGTGGCGGCGGCCGGGGCGTCGAGGGCGGCGAAGACCACCACCCGCGCCACGTCGGCGGCCGTCATGTCCGGCGCGAAGGGCGTCTGGCGGAGCATGGCGGTGTCGGTGCTGCCGGGCGACACCGCCAGCGCCTGCACGCCGTGCGGGCGCAGCTCCTCGGCCAGGCACTTGGTGAGCCCCAGGAGCCCCCACTTGGCGGCGTTGTAGGCGGCCGCCTCGGCCGTGCCGAGGGTGGCCGAGATGGAGGCGACGTTGACGATGCGGCCGCGCCGGCGCGCCTTCATGCCGGGCAGCACCGCCCGGGCGCACAGGAAGGGGCCGGTCAGGTTGACGTCGAGCGACTCGCGCCAGCGCGCCACCGGCAGCGCGTCGACCGCGCCCCGCACCAGGATCCCGGCGTCGTTCACCAGGACGTCGCACGGGCCGAGCGCCCGCTCGTGGGCCGCCACCAGCCGCGCCACGTCCTCCTCGCGCGAGACGTCGCCCGCCACCGCCAGCGCGGCGCCGCCCGTGGCCACCACCCGCTCCAGCTCCGCCCTGGTGCGGGCGAAGACCGTGACCGAGAGGCCGCGGGCGGTGAGGGCGCGCGCCACCGCCTCGCCGATCCCCCGGCCGCCGCCGGTGACGATGGCCGTGGCGAGGCTCACCGCCGCCGCCCCTTCCCCGCCCTCGCCGCCACGGGGCGGGCCGCCCCGACCGCCGCCAGGAAGCGGCGCTGCAGGGGGCCGTCCTTCGCCAGCACGCCGCCGAAGGCCTGGGCGTGGGCCCGGGCCCGCGGCCGGCGCTCGCCGCGCACCGAGAGGCACATCTGCTCCGCCTCGAGGACGCAGGCCGCGCCGCGGGCGCCGGCGTGCTCCATGAGCGCCTCGACCACGTGGCGCGCCAGGTCCTCCTCCAGCACCAGCCGGTGGCCGAGCGCGTCGACGAGCCGCGCCAGCTGGCCGAAGCCGACCACCCGCCCGCCCGGCACGTAGGCCACGTGGGCCAGGCCGCGCGACGGCAGGAGGTGGTGCGGGCAGACCGAGTGGTAGTCGATACCGGTCACGGCCACGAGCTCGCGCCCCGGCGACGGCATCGCGTCGCGCAGGATCTCGGCCGGATCCCGCCGGTAGCCGTCGAGCAGGTCCTCGCGCCAGGCCTCGGCCACCCGCGCCGGCGTCCCGTCCAGGTCCGCGCCGCGCCGCACCTCGGGCGGCAGCCCGAGCGCGTCGAGGAAGTCCCGCACCGACCGCGCCAGCCTCCCGTCGGGCGCGCCGCCCGGCCGCCGCCTACGCGCGGCCACCCGGCCCCCGGTAGGTGACGCAGGAGTCGGGGATCTCGTAGAGCCGGACCTCGCAGAGCCCGGCCAGGTGCGGCGCCAGCGTCTCCCAGATCCAGCGCGCGATGTTCTCGGCCGTCGGGTTCTCGAGCGTGTCGTTGAGCGTGCGGTGGTCCACCTTGGCGATGACCAGCTCGCCCACGATCCGCTTGAGCTCCCCGAAGTCGGCGATCATCCCGCTGGCCGGATCGACCTCGCCCTCGACGCCCACGAAGAACCGGTAGTTGTGGCCGTGCATCCGGAAGCAGGGCCCCTCGTACCGGGGCAGCCGGTGGGCGGCGGCGAAGTAGAACTCGACGTCCAGCCGCATGCGGCGACCGTCGGTGTAGTCGATGGGGGCCATCCGGCTCTTATAGCCCGAGGGGGCTCCTCACGCCGCGCCGGGCGGCCGGACGCGAAGCGCCCCGCCGGGGCCCGGGCGGGCCCGCAGGGCGGGGCGCGAGCGCTCTCGCGAGGCGAGGGCTGTTAGCTGGTCGACCCGGTGCCGCTCCCCTGCGCCGCAGCAGCCGCGGCGGCGGCCGCCTTGGCCTCCTCGTGCGCCACGGCCGAGGCGTTGAGCGCGTTCTTCAGCACCTGGCTCGGCCGGAAGGTCAGCACGCGGCGGGCCGAGATCTCGATCTCCTCGCCGGTCTGCGGGTTGCGGCCCACGCGAGACTTCTTGTCCCGCACGATGAAGTTCCCGAAGCCGCTGATCTTGATCTTCTCGCCGTGCTCGAGGGTCTCCTTGATGGTGTCGAAGACCATCTCGACGATCTCGGCGGCCTCCTTCTTGGAGAAGCCCACCTTCTCGTAGACGCTCTCGATGATGTCGGCCTTGGTCACGTTCGCTCCCCGTCCCCTGTACCGGCTAACCTCCCGGAATCGGTAGCCGATTCTCCGAGTGGTGTCAATTCGAAGGGGCCGGCTTCTCCAGCCGATCGAGCTCCCCGGCGGCCCGCTCCCGGGCCGGCCGGCTCCGCTCGGCCGCCTCGTCGAGCGCCCGCGCCGCCTCGGCCGGCGAGGGCTGTGGGACGAGCGCGGTGCCGGGCGCCTCCCGGCCGACGCCGGCCGTCCTGGCGAGCACCGCCGCCGCCACCAAC
>DASTGK010000334.1:0-2203 GCA_035719085.1 Anaeromyxobacteraceae bacterium | reverse complement strand
GCCGGTCGGGAGGTGGGTCATCCGGACGGCGGAGTCGGTCTTGTTCACTTTTTGTCCGCCCGCCCCCGACGACCGGTAGGTGTCGATCCGGACGTCCGCCTCCTTGATGTCGATGACGATGTCGTCGTCGATCTCGGGCGTCACGTCGACCGCGGCGAAGCTGGTCTGCCGCCGCGCGTTCTGGTCGAACGGGCTGATGCGGACCAGCCGGTGGACGCCCCGCTCCGCCTTGAGGAAGCCGTAGGCGAACTCGCCACGCGCGAAGAAGGAGCCCTGGCTGATCCCGGCCTCCTCTCCCGCCACCATGTCCGCGGGCTCCACCTGCCAGCCCTTCCGCTCGCAGTAGCGCGTGTACATCCGGTAGAGCATGGCGGCCCAGTCCATCGCCTCCACGCCGCCGGCGCCGCTCTTCACCTCGACGATGGCCCCGGCCCGATCGTGCGCCCCGGAGAGCATCTTCTGGAACTCCAGCGCCTCGAGCTGGACCGAGACGGCGGCGGCCGCCGCCGCGGCCTCGGCGCGGGCCCCGTCGTCGCGGGCCTCCTCGGCCAGCTCGTGGAGCGCCCCGGCGTCGGCCAGCGCGGCCGCCAGCCAATTCCCGTTCGTGACCACGAGCCACGCCGCGCCGGATGATCCGATCCGCATCGGCTTGGTCGGGTGCGGCGGCCGGGGCACGGGCGCGGTGGCCGACGCGCTTTGACGTCGAGCGCAAGCGCCGCCGGGTGGCCGAGATCGCCGCGCTCTCCGAGGCGGCCGAGTTCTGGGGCGACGCCGCCAGGGCGCAGGGGCTGCTGAAGGAGAAGGCGCAGCTGGAGCAGGGCGTCGGGGCCTTCGACAAGGCCGGCCGCGCCCTCGACGACGCCCGCGCGCTCCACGAGCTGGCCGAGGAGGCCCGCGACGACGCCACCCGCGCCGAGGCGGCCGAGGCGGCGGCGGCCGTGGCCGTCGAGATCGAGGCGCTGGAGTTCCAGAAGATGCTCTCCGGGCCGCACGACCGGGCCGGGGCCATCGTCGAGGTGAAGAGCGGCGCCGGCGGCGTCGAGGCGATGGACTGGGCCGCCATGCTCTACCGGATGTACACCCGCTACTGCGAGCGGAAGGGCTGGGCGGTGGAGCCGGCCGACCTGGTGGCGGGCGAGGAGGCGGGCATCAGCCAGGCCTCGTTCTTCGTGCGCGGCGACTTCGCCTACGGCTTCCTCAAGGCCGAGAAGGGCGTGCACCGGCTGGTGCGCATCAGCCCCTTCGACCAGAACGCGCGCCGGCAGACCAGCTTCGCCGCCGTCGACGTCACCCCCGAGATCGACGACGACATCGTCATCGACATCAAGGAGGCGGACGTCCGCATCGACACCTACCGCTCGTCGGGCGCCGGCGGCCAGAAGGTGAACAAGACCGATTCGGCGGTGCGCATGACCCACCTGCCGACCGGCATCGTGGTCTCGATGCAGAACGAGCGGAGCCAGCAGAAGAACCGCTCCATGGCCTGGAAGATCCTGCGGGCGCGCCTCTACGAGCACGAGGAGAAGAAGCGCCAGGCCCAGCTCGACGCCATCGAGGCGCAGAAGAAGGACATCGACTTCGGCTCGCAGATCCGCAGCTACGTGCTGCAGCCCTACCAGCTGGTGAAGGACCTGCGGACCGGCGTGGAGACGGGCAAGGTGGCCGACGTCCTCGACGGCGACCTCGAGGGGTTCATCCGGCCCTGGCTCATGGGCGTGCGCCGCACCGATCGCGCCGTGGACGACTGACCCGCGCTACCGCGGGGAGTAGACGATCGGCTGGCGCGCCATGACGAAGCGGTCGATGGCGTCGGAGGCCCAGCCGGGCAGGCCGAGCAGCTTCACGCCGCAGCCGGTCGGCTGCCGGCCGGTGGTGGCGTTCTTCTCGCGGACGAAGGCCACCTCGCCCTCGAGGTCGATCTTGCGCCCGTCGGCCAGGCCGAGCCGCACCTGCAGCCGGGTCCCGGCGGGCGGGGGCATGGCGGTGGCGATGAAGACGCCGCCCGAGTCGATGCGGCGGGTCGGCCCGACGTAGAAGTTGTGCTCCGAGACGAGGCTGACGGTCACCTCGACGCGCGTCGGCTGCGGGCGCGTCTTCGGCTCGTCGACCAGCTCCTCGTCGATGAGCGCCATGAGATCCACCGCCGGCGCCGGCGAGGTCCGCAGGGGCGGCTGGTTGCCGGGCTCGGCGAGGGCCGGCGGGC
>DASTGK010000333.1:0-7877 GCA_035719085.1 Anaeromyxobacteraceae bacterium | reverse complement strand
GCTGGCTGGCGCGCGTGCTCATGTCCGACGGGGGCGGCGAGCCCTGCTGGTCGACCAGCCTGGCGATCGGCGCGCCCGTGCTCCTCCTGGCGGCGGCGGTCCCCGGGCGCGACCGGCGCTGGCTGCTCGCCGGCTCGCTCGGCTTCGTGCTCCTGGCGCTCGGGCGCCACACGCCCTTCTACCCGCTCTACCGCTTCCTCTTCCCGCCCGAGCAGCTGGCGCGCTACCCGGAGAAGTATGTCTACGGCGCGCTCGTCCTCTGGTCGGCGCTCGCCGGCGCCGGCTTCACCGAGCTGGTGGAGCGGGGCGGCGCGGATCGGCGGCTTCGCCTGGCCGCCTGGTCGGCAGGCGCGGCCCTCGGCGCGGCGGTGGCCCTCGTCTGGCTTACGCGCGCCCCGGTCTCCGCCTGGCTGGCCGAGCGGGCCGCGGCGGCCGGCCTCGCGCTCGACCCGGCGGAGGGGCTCGGCCTGGCGCTGCGCTGCGGCGCCATGGCCGCCGCGGGCGCGCTGATCTTCGCGCTCGCTCTCCAGCTCCGCGCGGCCCGGCCCACCTGGCGCGGCGCGCCGCTCCTCGCCGCGGCCGGCGGCCTCCTCCCGCTCGTCCTCGCCACCTGGAGCTCCACGCCGTTCGCCCACCGCGAGGTGGTGACGCGCCAGCCGGCGCTCCTCGCCGCCATCCCGCGCCCGTCGGCCTCCGAGCTGGCCCCGCTGCCGCGCCTCCTGCGCGCCCCGCAGACGGCGGAGCAGACCCGCTTCGACGGCGGCGACGACCTGGCGGCCTCCTTCGAGGAGACGCTCTCCACCGACGTCCCGGCCCGCTTCGGCGTCGCGGCGCTGCCCGGCTTCGACCCGGCCTCCTCGCCGCGGTTCGACCGGCTCTGGGCGGTGATCTTCCAGCGGATGTCGTGGGAGGGGCTGACCGGTCTGCTCGGCGTCGACTACGTGGCCGTGGAGGAGGCGATGGCGCCGCAGATCGGCCTCGCGCCGGCTGGTCCGAGCGTGCGCGGCTGGTCGCTCCTGCAGGTACAGGCCCGGCGTCCGCGCGCCTTCGTGGCGCCGCGCTGGCGCGTGGCCCCGACCGCCGACGCCGCGCTCGCCGACCTGGCGACGCCCGGCCGCGAGAACGACCTCGGCACCGTGACCCTGCTCGCGGACGACGCGCCGCCAGGCCCGGCCTCCCCTTGGCCCCTCTCGCCGTGCCAGGTCGAGCGGCGCAGCCCCGAGGAGCTGCTGCTGCGCTGCGATTCCCAGTCGGGCGGCGTGGCCGTGCTCCTCGAGGAGCTCGCGCCCGGCTGGCGCGCACAGGTCGACGGCCGGGACGCGCCCATCCTCCTCGCCGACGGCCTCTTCCGCGCCGCCGCCATCGGCCCCGGTCCGCACGAGGTCCGCTTCCACTACCGGACGCCCGGCCTGCGCGCCGGCGCGGCCATCTCCCTCGCCGCCTGGCTGGCGCTCGTCATCCTCCTCTCCCGGGGTGAGGGGGCGAAGGACAGGGATCGGGAGGATGATCAGTGACTCCTGGTCTCCCCTCCCCGTCGCCGCCCTCGCCCTGGCGCGCCCCCCTCGCCACGGTCTTCGCGGTGGCGCTCGTCGTCCGCGCCGCCGTCCTCTGGCAGCTCGCCGGCTCGCCGGTGACCCGCTTCCTCATCGGCGACGCGGCCACCTACGACGCCTGGGCGCGCGACCTCCTCGCCAACGGCTGGCTCGGACGCGAGGTCTTCTACCAGTCGCCGCTCTACCCGTACCTCATGGGCGCGCTCTACGCCGTGGCCGGCCCGTCGCCGATGGCGGTGCGCGTCGTCCAGGTGGTGCTCGGCGCGGGCTCCTGCGCCCTCATCGCCCGCGCCGGCCGCGACCTCTTCGGCCCGGCCGCCGGCCTCGCCGCCGGGCTGCTGCTCGCCTTCTACCCGCCGGCCGTCTACTTCGACGTCCTCATCCAGAAGTCGTCGGTCGACGCCTTCCTGCTCTGCCTGGCGCTCGCCGGCCTGGCGCGAGGCCTGGAGCGCCCGAGCCCCGCCCGCTTCGCCGGCGTCGGCCTGGCGCTTGGCGTCCTGCTCCTGTCGCGCGAGAACGCGCTCCTCGTCGTCCTCGCCGCCGTCCTCTTCCTGCTCCTCCACTTCCGCGAGGAGCCGCTGCGCCGCCGCGCCGGCTGGGGCGGGGCGCTGGCGCTCGCCGCCGCGCTGCCGGTGCTCCCGGTGGCGGCCCGCAACGCGTACCTGGGCGGCGAGCTCGTCCCCACCACCTACGCCTTCGGCCCGAGCCTCTTCATCGGCAACGCCCGCGGCGCCGACGGCATGTACGTGGCGCTCCGGCCCGACCGCGGCGACGCCCGCTACGAGCGGCAGGACGCGACCGAGCTGGCCGAGGCGGCCGTGGGGCACGCCCTGCGGCCGACCGAGGTGTCGCGCTACTGGGCCCGGCGGGCGATGGAGGAGATCGGCGCCGACCCCGGGCGCTGGCTCCGGCTCGTCTGGCGCAAGTGGCTCCTCGTCTGGAACGGCGCCGAGCTCGGCGACGCCGAGGACGTCTACACCTACGGCGAGGAGGCGCCGCTCCTCGGCCTGCCGCTCCGGGTCTTCGGCTTCGGCACGCTGCTGGCGCTAGCGGCGCTCGGGGCGGTGCTCACGGCGGCCGAGTGGCGCCGGCTCGGCTTCCTCCACCTGACGCTCGCCGCCTACGCCGTGAGCGTGACCATCTTCTTCGTCTTCGCCCGTTACCGGTACCCGCTCGTCCCGCCGCTCGTCCTCCTGGCGGCCGGCGGGCTGGCGCGGCTCCCCGAGGTGGCCGCCGAGCGCCGTCGCCGGCTCCTCGCGGCCGGCGGCGCTGCCGCCATCGCCGCCGCGGCGGTCTCCAGCCTGACGCTCGTCGCGCCCGGGGAGCTCCGCGCGCCGTCCCGCTACAACCTCGGCAACCACCTGGCCGCCGCCGGCGAGCTCCCGGCGGCGCTCGCCCAGTACGACCGGGCGCTCGCCGAGAAGCCGGACTACCGCGCCGCCAGCTTCAACCGGGCCGGCCTCCTCGCCCGGCTCGGCCGCCGCGACGAGGCGGTGCTGGCCTACCGCCGCCACCTGGGGGCCTTCCCCGACGACGCGGCCTCGCAGACCAACCTGGCCGCGCTCCTCGTCGAGTCGGGCCGGCCGGCCGAGGGGGCGGCGCTGCTGCGCCAGGCGCTCGCCGCCGACGACTCGCCGCGCGCCTGGTTCAACTACGGCTTCGCGACGGCGGCCGCCGGTGACCGCGACGAGGCCCGCCGCGCGCTGCTCGAGGCGCTCCGCCGCGACCCGCGCTTCTTCCCCGCGCTCTACCAGCTCGGCCGCGTCCTCGAGGCCAGCGGCCAGCGCGCCGAGGCGGCGCAGGCCTACCGCGCCGCGCTCGAGGTGCAGCCCGGCTCACCCGAGGCCGCCGCCGCGCTGCGCGCGCTCGGTGCGCCGTGACGCTTCGAATCGATCGCGACCGGCGGCGCGTGCCCCCCGCCGGCCCTGGTGGATGGAGTGCGCCCCTCATGCCCTCGACTCGGCTCTGCAGGATCGCCGGCCTGGCCGCTGCCGTAGCGGCCGGCGTCGCGCTTCGGCTCGTACCCGCGCCCACGGTGTACGCCAGCGACGGCATCCACTTCCTCGCCGACGGCGACCCCTACTACCACGTGCTCCGCGCCACGCAGATCGCCCGCGACTGGCCGCACGTGCCGTCGCGAGATCCCAGGCTCGACTGGCCGATCGGCGCCGACGTTCCGTGGCCGCCGCTGTTCGACCAGCTGATCGCCACCGCCGCGGTCGTCGCCGGCGGCGGCCGGGCCGGCCCCGCCGAAGTGGCGTCCGTCGGGTGCGTCGTGCCGGTGGTGCTCGGGGCGCTCGTGATCGTGGTCGCCGGCGCGCTCGCCGCGGTGGTGGGCGGCGAAGGCGTGACCGGCGCCGCGCTCCTCGCCGCGCTGCTCCCGGCGGGCGCCGCCGTGGGGTTGGTGGGACGGCCGGATCAGCACGTCGCGGAGCTCCTCCTGGCCGGGCTCGCGTTCCTCGGACACGCGCTCCTCCTCCGCGATGGAGCGGTCCGTCGACTCGGGATCGCGACCCTGGCGCTCGCGCTCACGCTCGCGCCCTGGAACTGGCTCGGCAGCGCCCTCTACCTCCTGGTCCTCGGGCTCCACGGCGCGCTCGTCCACGTCGTGGCACCCCAGGGCCGGGCCAGGGCGGCTCGGACGCTGCACGGGCTCGGGACCGCCGCCGCCGTCGCGGCCGCGGCGCTCGCCGCGTCGATCGCGTCGCTCGGCCCCACGGGGGCGCTCCGGAGCATGACGGTCGGCGGCGTCAGCGGGCTCGCGCCGTTGCTCACCGGCCTCCTGGCAGCGGTCGCCCTCGGGCTTGCGGCGCTCTCCAGGAGGTGGACCGCCGCGTCGCCGGCCCGGCGCGTCGTCGAGGCCGGGCTGGCCGGCGCGATCCCGCTCTCGCTGGCGTTCGCCTTCCCCCCCTCCCGCGACGGCGTCCTGCACGGCCTGACCGCGCTCGCGGCGTCCAACTCCTGGTACGCGAGCATCGCCGAGTTCCGCCCGGCGCTGCTGTCCGGGGTCGTGCCGCTCACCTCGGAGATCCGGTTCCTCTTCCAGCTCTTCGGGCTCGGCGTGCCGCTCCTCGCCCTCGCGGCCTGGGTCGGCGTGAGCACCTGGCGGCGCGAGCCCGATCGGCGCGAGGCGCTGCTCTTCCTGGCGCTGCTGGTCACCGTCTTCCTCGGGCTCTCCGCCTCCCGCCTCCGCTTCGTGCCCTACCTGGCGATGGTCCTCTCCGTCGCCGACGGCTGGGCGCTGTCCGTGGCAGGGCGTGCCTTCGCGGCCGGCTACCCCGAGCGCACTCGCCCGTGGGGTGGCGCGCTCGCCACCGCGGCGGGCCTGGCCATCACCCTGGCCCCCGCTGCCGCCATGCCTGAAACCCTGGACGTCGGCCCCGGCGTGCCGGCCGGGCTGTACCAGGCGGCCTCCTGGCTGCGGACGGCGCCGGCGACCGACCCCGGCCGGCCTGGAGTCCTCGGCCGCTGGATGGACGGGCACGCCCTCCTCTACTACGCCGACCGGCCCGTCGTCGGGTCGCCCTTCGGCACGGAGGGCGGCGAGGGCGCGCTCGAGGACGAGGCCGCGTTCCTGTTCGCACGATCCGAGGCCGACGCCGAGGCGGTCCTCTCGCGCCGGCGAATTGGCGTCGTCGCCCTCGGTGGCCTCCCCTTCTACGTGGCGTCGATGAGGACTCTCGCGCCGGCCGGCGCCCCGCCGGCGTTCGAGGAGGAGCGCTCGATCGGGGACGGCCGCACGCTGAAGCTCCTGAGCGGGTACTACGATCTCGTCCCATCCGCGCTGTACTACGGAGACGGCGTCGCGCGCGATCCGACCTCGACGCCCGCGCTGGGCGGGTTTCGGCTGCTGTACGAGTCGCGCGCGACATCGGCGGACCCGCTGCACGACGAGCGCTTCAAGCTCTTCGGCGTCGTCGAGGGCGCACGCGTCCAGGTTTCCGGACTCGAGGCGAATGGCGTCGTGAGTGCCCTGGTGGAGCTCGAGACCAACCAGGGCCGACGTGTGGCGTGGCGGACGCGCGGCGTGGCGGACGCGGCGGGGCGCGCCTCGTTGCGCGTGCCCTACGCGACGGGGCTCAACGGCGCGGTGCGCGCCGGCGCCCTGCTCCTCGAGAGCGGCAGCCACGAAGGAGCGGCCGCGATCGACGAGCGCGCCGTGCTGGAGGGGGGCGTGATCTCCGTCCGGCTGCCGTGACGGCGGACCCGTGCTCGGCCCGTGGCGCCCTTCAGTGCGCCTTGTGACATGCCGTGCACAGCTCGTTGAACGTCTTCCGCAGCCCTGGCGCCCCCTTCTTCACGGCGTGCGGATCGTGGCAGGTGTGGCAGGCGAGCTTGCCGCCGGCGAGCAGCGGGAGGTCGGTCTTGGTCTTCTGCACCACGTCCACCGGGTGGTTGTTGTGGCCGAAGGCGTGGCAGCGGGTGCAGGTGCCGTTGGCGTCGGCGCGCAGGAAGCCCCCGTTCATGTGGCAGGCCTGGCAGAGCGGCTTCCCCTGGTACTCGTGCGCCGTCTTGAGGTTCCCGACCTCGGAGAGCGGATAGGGCTGGAAGACGACCTTCGGCTCGGGCCGCGGGGCCGCGGGCGCGGCGGTGGACGGGGCGCCGGCGTGGCTGCAGGCGGCGATCCCGAGCGCGGCGGACAGGGAGGCAACGGCGAGGGCGTGGCGCATCCCCGTAGCCTACCCCGCATTCCGCCCTCCCCGCTCCCGAACGTACGCGCCGCTCGCCACGACGTTGCCGGGGTGGGCGACGTAGAGCGGCCCCCACGACGGGTTGGCGTCGTGCATCGCCTTCAAGGCCGTCAGCATCCGCGCCATGAGCGCGTGAATGTCCACCTGGGCCGCGGCCGCCTCGGTGACGGCCGCCGCCACCACGTGGGCGGCGTAGGTGCCGGCCTCGAACCGGGCCGGCACCGCCTTCGACGACCGCAGCGCCGCGCGCAGCTCCTGAACGATCGCCTCGTCGCCGTCGCGCCAGTCCTGGATGTCGCCGAGCGCGTGCCCCTCGAGCGACGCCAGCCGCTCCTGCACGATGGTCCGCGCCACCACCGCCGCCGAGCGGCGCGCCACGTCGGCCGTCACCGGCTGGCCGGCGAGCCGCACCTGCCCGAGATCGCGGTCGGTCTCGGCGGCGAGCAGGTCGGCCCAGGCCTTGGCCCCGGAGAAGGAGAGCAGCCGCACCGTCTCGGCGCCGAGCCAGCCGCGGACGATGTCGGCCGGGTGCGGGTCGTCCTCGCGCCCCACGTTGCGCAGCATGGCGCGCCCGGACCAGGCGCCGTTCAGCGCGCGAAAGTAGCCGATGAGCCCGACCGCCGCCGCCGGCCCCATGTTGAGGACGCCGAGCACGTCGGAGGCGGTCTCGTCGAGCCGGTCGGCCCAGTAGTCGGCGAGCCCCGCCCCGAGCTTCGCCGCGGCGACCCGCTCGCGCACGGCGCGGGCCAGCTCGTCGTGCAGGCCGTCGTCGGCCGCGAGCACGTCGTGCCCGGCCGTCTCGTGCCCCAGCGCCGCCCAGGCGAGCAGCCCGGCCTTCGCGTTGGCGGCGGGCAGGCTCACCACCGGCGCCTTCACCTCGAGCGACGCCGTCGCCGTCACCGGCCAGGTGTACGGGCCGGCCTCGGCGCTGCCCCAGCGGACGAGCGGCGGGATGGCCCCGCGATCCGGCGGCTTCACGCCGCGCCGGTCCTCGGCCGAGAGGAAGCCGTCGTAGAGGTCGCTCACCACCTCCTGGAAGGCGTCGGTGGCCAGGTCCTCGTACCGCTCGCCGTTCTGCAGCACCGCCTGGGCGACGTCGAGGAGGAGCCGCGCCGCCCCCTGCCGCTCCGGGTCCTGCGCCAGCACCTTGGCGAAGCCGCGGGCGCCGAGCGCGTCGAGCGTCCGCAGGAGCGGCTCCCCCACCGCCTTCACGTAGAGGGGCGGCAGGCGCTTCCCGGCGGCCGCGAGCCGCTTCTCGAGCGCGGCGAAGGCGGTCGGGTCGGACGGGCCGTCGTCGCGCTGCAGGGCCGCCGCCTGCGCGTCCTCGACGCAGGCCGGCAGGTGGCGGAGGGAGGGCGCGCCAGAGGGCGCCGGGGCGGAGCGGGTGGCCATGCGGAACCTCGTCACCGTGAGTGAGTGACCCGTGGTGATGCCACACCGTCACCCAACGTGACATGACCCGTTGGGGTCAGCCAGTCCGGCGCCCCGACCCGGCCGCGTGCTACCCTGCCCCGCCATGCGCGAGAAGCTGACCATCTTCAACGCCTTCATCCACGACGTGGCCACCGGGACCTGGATCGGGACGCTGGTGCTGCTCACCCTGCTCCACCGCGAGACGCGCCAGCCGTCCTGG
>DASTGK010000332.1:0-10723 GCA_035719085.1 Anaeromyxobacteraceae bacterium | reverse complement strand
ACCAGCCGTCGGCGTCGTGGCCGGTCTCCTCCCCGCGGCCCTTGTAGTAGCCGGGGGAGACGTACGGGCCGCGGATGAGCAGCTCGCCGTCGTCGGCGCGGCGGCACTCGACGCCGGGCAGCGGCAGGCCGATCGAGCCGTCGACGTAGCCGCCCGGCGGCGTCATCGTGATGCCGCCGGTCGCCTCGGTCATGCCGTAGCCGGAGCAGAGCTCCACGCCGGCGCGGTGGAAGTTCCGGAAGACGGCCGGGTCGAGGTAGCCGGCCGCCGAGAGGCCGTAGCGCAGCCGCGTGCCGGTGATGACGCGCAGGTGGGCCGCCGTCTCGTCGGCGTCGTCGGAGGCCGCCTCCCAGACCGCCGCGTCCTGCAGCTCCATCCACTTCTTCGGCACCGAGATGAAGATGCTCGGCTTCACCGAGCGGAAGTCCTCGAGCAGCGAGATCTGCGCGGTGGAGCGGGCGAAGGTGTAGGTGGCGCCCCACCAGAGCGTCCCGGACAGCTCCAGCCAGCGGCCGAACGTGTGGTACAGCGGCAGGTAGCAGAGGAACGCGTCCCCCTCGCCCACCTCCGGCAGCGCGAAGCCGCGGCAGAGCCGCTTCGAGACGATGTTCTCGTGGGTGAAGATGATCGCCTTGGGCTTGCCGGTGGTGCCCGAGGTGTACATGGCCGTGGCCATGTCGGTCGCCTTGACCCGGGCGGCGCGCGCCTCGCGGGCCGTCTCGTCGAAGCCGGCCCCCTGGCCCACCATCTGCTCGAGCGAGAGCAGCCCGTTCCGCTCGGCGCAGCCCTTCGAGAAGACCACCACCTCGCGCAGGTCGGGCAGCCCCGAGAGCGAGGGGAGGACCTTGGCCACCTGCTCCTCGTCGGAGGCGAGCAGCACCCGCGCCCGCGAGTGCCTGAGCATGTAGACGATCTGCTCGGCCACGGCGTTGGCCGGCAGCGGGAAGTCGACGAAGCCGTTCGAGAGGCAGGCCAGGTCGCAGAGCGCCGCCTCGAGGCAGTTCTCCGAGAGGATGGCCACCCGGGCGTCCGGGTCGTCGCCCATCACCGCCAGGAGGCCGCGGGCGATGGCCCGGGTGCGCCGGGCCAGCTCGGCCACGGTCAGCTCGGTCCCCTCCGGGCCGAGCGTCCGGATGGCGACGGTCTTGGGATCGGTCTCCTCGCGCGAGCGGAGCAGCGCGCCGAAGGTGTAGTCGGCCTTCGGGATGACGGGCAGGAGCAGCCGCAGCCACGGGTCGATCTCGTCGGGGGCGAGGGCCTGCGTGAAGAGGCGGCGCCGGACGGTGTCCAGGAGGGTGAAGAGGGCGCGGCGGGCCGGCTGCCGGGCCAGCGGGTCGTCCACCCGGCCGAGCAGCGCCTCGACGAGCGGCGCCACCAGGCCGAGGTCGCCCGGCGTCACGCCGGCGAGCGCCTCGCGGGTCTCGTCGACGAGCGCCTTGTCGGGCGCGCCGGAGCCGCACCAGAGCGGCGCCAGGCGCGGGTAGGGCGACTCCGGTCTCACCTGGAACATTGCGGGGATCCTCGCCGCCCGCCCACCGCGCGGGGGTCCTCACATAACCACGGGAGGGGGTGGTTGTCGACGCGCGCTGTGACCGTGCAGGTCACGGTCGGCGCGCGCCGGGCGCGTCGAAGAACCGCCACGCCGCGCCGCCTGGCATTACCATGTGGAGGTGTCTCCCCTCGAGCCTCGACACGCATGACCAGCTGGTCCGGCACTGCCCGCACGCTCGCCCTCGGCTTCGGGGGCATCATCGTCCTCTTCGCCGCCGCCGCCGCCCTGGCGCTGGCCGGCCTCGACGGCATCGACGGCGCCATGCGCCGCATGCGCTTCGAGGAGGAGGGGGTGCGGCTGGCGCTCGAGCTCTCGAGCGCGGTGCGCGATCAGTACGCCCACCAGGCCCACACCATCATCATCGGCGACGACAGCCACCTGCACATGTACGAGGAGGCCGAGGTGCGGGTGGCCGAGCTGGCCCGGCTGGTCCGGGTCCACGCCGCCGGCGCCGAGGCGCGCGGCTGGGTGGACGACATCGACGCCGCCAGCCGCGAGCTCGACGAGATCTTCCGGCGCCGCATCGTCCCGGCGGTGCTGCGCGGCGAGCGCCGGCTGGTGCAGGACGAGCACGCCCGCGCCCAGCTCGTGGTGACGCGCATCCAGGACCGGGCGGCGCTGCTGGTGGCGGCGGCCGAGGGCAAGATCGGCGAGGCCCGGGCCGAGGCGGACGCGGTGCAGCGGCGCACCTTCCGGCTGGTGCTGGCGCTGCTCGTCGGCGCGCCGGTGCTGGCCATCCTGGTGAGCCTGCGCATCGGCCGCTCCATCGCCGTGCCGCTCGGCCGGCTGAGCGACGGGGCGGCGCGGCTGGCGGCCGGCGACCTCGACGCCCGCATCGACGCCACCGCGCCCGACGAGTTCGGCGCGCTCGGGCGCCAGTTCAACGACATGGCGGCGGCCATCAAGGCCCACCAGTCGCAGCTGGTGCAGAGCGAGAAGCTGGCCGGGGTGGGGCGGCTGGCGGCCGGCGTGGCCCACGAGATCAACAACCCGCTCGGCGTCATCCTCGGCTACGTGCGGCTCATGCGGAAGAAGGCGGAGGGGCCGCTCGACGCCGACCTGGCCATCGTCGAGGAGGAGACGCTGCGCGCCAAGGAGATCGTCGAGGGGCTGCTCGACCTGTCGCGGCCGCTGCCGGCCGGCGGCGAGCGGGTGGCGCTGCGGCCGCTCTGCGACGAGGTGGTGGCCCGGCTCGGCGACGCGCGGGCGCTCGACGGCGTGGCGGTGACGGTGGACGGCGCCGCCGAGGTGGAGGGCCACTCCGGCAAGCTGCGCCAGGTGGTGGCCAACCTGGTGCGCAACGGGGCCGAGGCCGCCGGCAAGGGCGGCCAGGTGCGGGTGCGGCTCTCCAACGGCTCGGGCGAGGTGCGCGTCGAGGTGGACGACAGCGGGCCGGGCATCCCGGCCGCGGCGCGCGACCGGCTCTTCGAGCCCTTCTTCACCACCAAGGACCGGGGCACCGGCCTCGGGCTGGCGGTCTCGCGCGCCATCGCGCGGGCCCACGGCGGCGACGTCGAGGCCGGGGCGGCGCCGGGCGGCGGGGCGCGCTTCACGCTCCGGCTGCCGCGGCGCATCGAGTGGAGGGCGTGATGGGCAAGGCGGCGCGGGTGCTGGTGGTCGACGACAAGGAGAACTACCTCCGGCTCTGGGAGCGGATCCTGGCCGACGGCTGGAGCGTCACCACCGCCGGCGACGGGGCGCGGGCGCTCTCGCTCCTGGCGGGCGAGCCGTTCGACGTGGTGGTGACCGACATCCGCATGCCCGGGGCGGGCGGCTTCGAGGTGCTCGGGGCGGTCAAGGCGCGCAGCCCCTCCACCGAGGTGGTGATGATGACCGGCTACGCCACCGTGGCCGACGCGGTGCGGGCCATGAAGCTCGGCGCCTTCGACTACCTGGAGAAGCCCTTCGATCCGGACGCCGCCCTCTCGGTGGTGAGCGCGGCCACGGCCCGCAAGCGGCGGCAGGACGCGACGGCGGCGGCGCTGCCGCCGGCCGAGGCGGAGGGGAGCTTCCACAACCTGGTGGGCGGCAGCCCGGGCATGCGCGAGGCCTACCGGCTGCTGGAGCGGGCCGCCGGCCTCGACATCACCGTCCTCCTCGGCGGCGAGACGGGCACCGGCAAGGAGCTGGCGGCGCGGGCCGTCCACTACCACTCGGCCCGCAAGGCCCGGCGCTTCGTGCCGGTCAACTGCGGGGCGCTCCCGGCCGAGCTGGTCGAGAGCGAGCTCTTCGGCCACGCCCGCGGCGCCTTCACCGGCGCGGCCGGGGCCAAGGCCGGCCTCTTCGAGGAGGCCGAGGGCGGCACCATCTTCCTCGACGAGATCGGCGAGCTGCCGCTCGCCATGCAGGTGAAGCTCAACCGCGCCCTGCAGGAGAGGGAGATCCGGCGCGTCGGCGAGGCCGCGCCGGTGAAGATCGACGTGCGCGTCATCGCCGCCACCCACCGCGACCTGAAGGCCGAGGTGGCGGCCGGGCGGTTCCGCGAGGACCTCTACTACCGGCTGGCCGTCTTCCCCATCCGGCTGCCGCCGCTGCGCGAGCGGCTGGAGGACCTGCCGGCGCTGGTGGCCCACCTGCTCGAGAAGCACGCCCGGGCGGCCCGGCGCGAGGTGACCGGCTTCGAGCCGGAGGCGCTGGCGCGGCTGGCCGCCCACGCCTGGCCCGGCAACGTGCGCGAGCTGGAGAACGCGGTGGAGCGGGCGGTGGCCGTCTCGACGGGGCCGGTCGTCCGGGCGGAGGACCTGCCCGCCGATCTGGGGGTCGCGCTGGGCGCCGGCGCGTCCGCGGCAGGGGAGGCGGCGCCGCCGCGCATCGACGTGCCCTACCGCGAGGCGGTGGACGAGGCGCGCGACCGGGTCTCGCGCGAGTACCTGGTGGCGCTCCTCACCGAGCTGAACGGCAACGTGACCCGCGCCGCCGAGCGGGCCGGCATGGAGCGCGAGAGCCTCCACCGGCTCCTCAAGAAGCACGGGCTCCGGTCGGACGACTTCAAGCCGCGCTGAGCGGCCCGCGGCGAGGCGCCCGGAGATCAGGGCTGGCCGCGCAGCCGCGCCCGGGCCACCGCCTGGCCGATGAGCGAGGCGACCGCCAGCACGTAGTCGCGCTCCGAGTCGTCGAGGATGCGCGCGTGCTTGAACCCGATGTTGAGCGCGCCCAGGCAGATGCCGTCGGCGGTGATGGGCACCGCGGCGTAGGCCTGGCCGCCGAGCCGCTGGGCCAGCGCCGCCGCCGAGGCGTAGCGCTGCCACAGGTCGTCGGTGCTCGAGATCCAGATGGGCCGCTGCGTGCGCCAGGCCTCGGCGATGAGGGCGGGCGCGTCGGGCGGGATGATGCTCCAGTCGCGCAGCACCTCGGCCGGCCAGCCCGGGGCGTGGACCACCTCGAGCCGCTCGCCCACCGCGAGCGCCACCGCGCCGTCGTTCGGCCCGAGGATGGCGAGCGCGCCCTCGAAGGCGACGCGGGCCACGGCCGCCGGGGGGAGGGCGGCCGAGAGCGAGGAGGCGAGCGACTGGAGCCGGCGCAGCCGCAGCAGCGCCGCCTCGGTGAGGAGCCGCTCGTGCCGCTCGACGTCGCCCTGCCGCTCGGCGGCGTTGCGCGCCTCGCGCAGGGCGCTCACCTCGCGCGCGTTGTCGAGGGCGAGCGCCATGGGGGCGGTCAGCTTGGTGGCGGCGACGAGGTCCTCCTCGCTGAACGGGGGCCGGCCGGCGCCGCGCATCAGGGTCACGCCGCCCACCACCCGGTCGCGCGCCACGAAGGGCAGCACCAGGATGGAGCGAGGGGCGATGGCCCGCAGGGCGGCCAGGTGCTCGTCGTCGTGGGAGGCCCAGCGCAGCACCTCCTCCGAGACCTCCTGGAAGAGGCGAGGGGTCCGGTCGCGGATGGCCTGGGCGGCCAGGTTGGCCCAGCCCGGGCCGGGCGTGACGGCGCGGATGCGGGCGGCCAGGTCGGCGTGCCCCTCGTCGGAGTAGCCGACGGCCACGCGGCGCGGGATGCCGTCGTCGTCCACCAGGTAGAGGAAGGACCAGTCGGCCACCTCGGGGACGAACGCGCCGGTGATGGTCGACTGCGCGCTCGAGAGGTCGAGCCCGGCGAGCAGCAGCTGGATCTCGAGCGGCAGCCGCTGCTGCCGGCTCTCGGCGAGCGAGCGGGCGGCCCGCTCGGCGAGCGACAGCGGGCGGCTCTTGATGTCCGAGGAGGCGGCGGCCTCGACGGAGGCGGGCGGCTGCGGCGTGCGCGTGGTGGGCATGGTCGGGGCGAGCGCCGGACGGCTGAGTCGCGACGCGACGCGGCAGGTATCCGCCCGCCCGGCGGCGGTGTCAAGGCGACCGCGCTACTCCCTGTCCTCCAGCTCGATCACCGCGGGTGGGGCGGCCTCGGCTCCCGCCTCCGGCGGCGGGTTGACGCGGTGGAGCAGCAGCGAGGCGACCGGCGTCGCCTTGGGCGCGAACCACCCGCGCTCGGAGAGGATGGTCGCGGCGGCGGCCACCACGGCGGCCGGCCCCTCCGACTTCTCGACCACGCTGGCGCCCGCCCCGGCGAGGCGCTTCGCCGAGTCGGCGGAGAGGGTGCCGGTCACCACCAGGATCGGCAGCTCGTGCTCGCCCCCCTCGGCCCGGATGACGCGGATGAGCGTGAGCCCGTCCATCTGCGGCATCTGCAGGTCGGTGACCAGCAGGTCGAGCGTGAGCAGCTCGTCGACGAGGAGCCGCAGCCCCCGCAGCCCGTCGTCGGCCGTGAGGACCTCGGCGCCGAGGGCGCGCAGGTCGTGCTCCACGAGCAGCCGGGCGACCGGGTCGTCGTCGATCAGCAGGATCCTTGGGTGCGGCCGGGCATGCAGGGCGTGCAGATGAGTTCCCGATGCTCCCCCCGGAAGTGGGTGATGCCACACCGGGTGCCACCCAGGTAGCACCATGCCCGGGTGACGGCAAACCGACACAGCCTGTGAAGGACGCGCCGCGGCACGAAGCCGGGTAAGCCGCCCCGGCGAGAGTGGCCTCAACGGGGCATCCCGGCTGGGGAATTCGGCGCTGACCGACCCCTCACCGGCGCGGCCGAGCTGCGACGATCCGTGTACGATGGCCCGATGACCCGCGCCCACCACGGAGGGCTCGCCGGGTGACGACCGACCTCTCGAGGCTCCTCGGCGAGCTCATCGGAGCGCCCCCCTGCTCCCCGGAGGCGTGGGAGCGAAGCCTCCGCCCCGGCGCCTGGATCGGCCGCTTCCAGCTCGTCCGCGAGCTCGGACGCGGCGGCTTCGGCGTGGTCTTCGAGGCGCAGGACGCCGAGCTCGGCCGGCGCGTCGCCTTCAAGGCGATCCGCCCTGGCCTCCGGGCCCGGGATCCGGCCGACGAGCTCCTGCGCCGCGAGGCGGTGGCCGTGGGGAGCCTGCAGCACCCCAACATCGTCACGCTCCACGACCTGGGCGCCTGCGAGGCGGGGCGCTACCTCATCCTCGAGCTGCTGCGCGGGCAGACGCTGGCGGCGCGGCTGGCCCGCGGCCGCCTCGCCTCGCGCGACGCCGTCCGCATCGCCCTCGCCGTGGCGGCGGCGCTCGAGCACGCGCACGCCGCCGGCGTCCTCCACCGCGATCTCAAGCCGGCCAACGTCTTCCTCACCGCCGACGGCGGCGTGAAGGTGCTCGACTTCGGGCTGGCCCGGGCCTTCGGCGTCGACGGGCCGCGCGGCGCCGGCACGCCCGGCTACCTGGCGCCGGAGCAGCGGCGCGGCGGCGCCGAGGACGAGCGCACCGACCTCTTCGCGCTCGGCGTGCTGCTCGCGGAGATGGTGACCCCGCCGGCGGCGCGCTCGGCGCGCAGCGCCGATGGGGTGGGGGCGGTCGACCTGGCGCGGCTGCCGGTCTTCTTCCGGCCGGTGGTGGCGAGCCTCGCCAGCGCCGAGCCGGACGGCCGCCCCCGCAGCGCCGCCGAGGCCTCGGCCGCCCTGCGCCGGCTCGCCCAGCACCTCGACCCGGCCCCGCGCGACCGGTCGCCGTCGGCCAGCGCCGCCGAGGCGGAGGCGCTGCGCCAGCTCGTCCTGGCGGAGCAGTGCGCCGCCCGGCCGCTCTTCGGGCAGGACTGCGCCGAGGGCTTCCGCCGCGCGGCGGCGCTCGATCCGAGGCTGGCGCAGGCCCACTACCAGCTGGCGGTCTGGTCGCGCCGGTTCGGCGGCACGGTCGCGGACCAGCGCGCCTCGATCGACGCGGCGATGCGCCACCTCGACCGCGCCCCGCCGGCGGAGCGGCTGCTCGTCCCGGCGATGGCGGCGCAGCTCGAGGGGCGCGTCGGCGCGGCCACGCGCCTCCTGCGCGAGGCGGCCGAGGCCTTCCCCGCCGACGCGCGGGCGCCGTTCGAGCTGGCCGACCAGCTGCGCCACGACGACGAGCTGGAGCTCTGCGTCCCCTGGCTGGAGCAGACCCTCTCGCGCCAGCCGGAGCACGGCTGGGCGCTCGGCCAGCTGGCCGAGGTGCTCGGCGTGCTGGGGCGGGCCGAGGCGCTGCGCGCCTGGCTGGGCCGCTGGCGCGCCAGCCCCTCGGCGGTGACGCTCCACGCCGCGTCGATCGCGCACGGCTGGCTCGGGGAGCTGGACGAGGCCGAGGCGGCGGCGCGGCGCGGGGTGGGGCTCGGCGCCGGCCTGGTCGCCCAGCTCGACCTGCTCGGCGCCCTGGTCGTGGCCGGCCGCTTCGACGAGGCGGCCGCCGCCTTCGGCGCGCTGGCCGAGCCGGGCAGCCCGGTGCGGCGCCTCGGCTACTACACGCGCGCCGCGCTCCACGCCTACCGCGGCCGCCGGCGGGAGGGGCTGGCGGCGCTCGACGAGCTGCTGCGCGAGGTCCCTGGCGCCGACCGCGACCTCAACTGCCGGGCCGTGCGGGTCGACTACCTGCTCGGCGGCGGCGACGCCGCGGCGGTGCGCGAGGAGGTCGAGGCGCTGCGCCGGCTCGATCCGCGGGCGGCGGCGGAGCACGCCGCGGCCGTCGCCTGGCTCGGCGACCCGGCGGCGGCCCGGTCGCTCGGCGAGCCGCTGCGCCCCGGCTCCTTCATGGCGCGGACGCTGGACGCGGTGGCCGCCTGCGCCGAGGGGGCCGCGGACGAGGGGCTGCGGCGGCTGGCCGCCGTGGCCGCCGAGGCGCCCATCTCGGCCTGGCGCGTGGCGCCGCTCTTCCTCCTGGGAGACCTGGCGGCGCGGGCCGGGCGCGACGAGCAGGCGCTCGACGCCCTCGCGCGCCTCGAGGCGACCTACACGCCTCGGCTCATGTGGCGCAGCTGGGCCCACGCCAGGGCGCTCCTCCTCCTCGCTCGCCTGCGAGCGCGGACCGGCGATCCGGCGGGGGCCGCGGCGGCGCTCGACCGGCTCGAGGCGGAGCGGGGCGGCGGCGATCCGGACGACGGCGTGCTCCTCGTGGCGCGGGCGCTCCGGGCCGGGCTGGCGCGGGGCCGCGCCTAGGCCAGGCTGGACGTGGGTCGACCGGCCTGCGCCGCCTCCCTGGGCACGAGCCTCGCCGGCTTCATCGCCCGCGGACGCGACGCTCGCTCCGGCCGCCGGGCCCTGTGGTATACCCGCCGGCCGTGCCTCGGCGGCTCGGCGGCGGACGGGGGTCCGGCGCCGCGGCGGTGGCACGGTGTCGGGCGAAGTGGTCTGGTCCCGTAGCTCAGACTGGATAGAGCGGCGGTTTCCTAAACCGTAGGCCGTGGGTTCGAGTCCCGCCGGGACCACTTGTCGGAAGCGGAACGGGGGAGGGGAGGCGGGGATGGAGAAGCTCTCCACGATGGCGCCAGGGCGGCTCTCGGTGCTGCTGGTGCAGGGGCTGAGCGGGCACCACCCGCTCTTCGACGCCGACGCCATCCGCGCCGCCTTCGACGCGCCGGAGCCCGACGCGCCGGCGGACCGCGAGGAGACGAGCGAGGTGGGGCAGGCGCTCCTCGCCATCTGCCGCGAGTCGCCGCGCGTCGCCCGCGGGGCCATCGAGACGCTGACGCCGAGCGCCCGCACCGCCCTCATCCGGCTCTACTTCAGGCTGCTCGACCGGGCCCACTGCGAGCGGTGCCGGAAGGCGCCCACCCACTGACGCCGCCGCGCCGCGCGCCATGACGCTGCCCGCCGCCCTCCAGCGCGCCGAGATCCCGCCGCCGGTCCTGGCGGTGCTCCGGCGGCTCGGCGAGCACGGCCACCGCTCCTGGCTGGTGGGCGGCATCGTGCGCGACCTGCTGCACGGCCGCGCCCGCCGGGATCCCGAGTACGACCTGGCGACGCCGGCCACGCCGCGCGAGGTGACGGCGCTCTTCCGCAAGGTCATCCCCACTGGCATCGAGCACGGCACGGTCACCATCCTGGAGGGCGGCCGCACGCTCGAGGTGACCACCTTCCGCGGCGAAGGGGAGTACGTCGACGGCCGGCGCCCCGCCTCGGTCACCTTCCACGGCGACCTGGAGGCCGACCTGGCCCGGCGCGACTTCACCGTCAACGCCATGGCCTTCGACCCGCTGGCCGGGGAGCTCGTCGACCCCTTCGGCGGCCGGGCCGACCTCGCGGCCAGGGTCATCCGCGCGGTGGGCGAGCCGGCCGCCCGCTTCGGCGAGGACGGCCTGCGCCCGCTGCGCGCCGTCCGCTTCGCCGCGCAGCTCGGCTTCACGCTCCACCCGCGCACCCGGGCCGCCATCCGCGGCGCGCTGCCGGTGGTGCGCCGCGTCTCGGCGGAGCGGGTCTGCGAGGAGCTGTCGCGCATCGTGGCCGCGCCCCACCTCGGCCGGGCGCTCCTGCTGCTCGATCGGACCGGGATCCTCGGGGCCGTCGTGCCGGCCCTGGCGGCGCTCCCGCCCGCCGCCCGCCGCCACGTCGCCGCGCTGGCCGAGGCGCTCCCGCCGGATCCGGCGCGGCCGGAGCTGCGGCTCGCCGCCCTCCTCCACCTCCTGCCGGCGGCGGACGTGGAGCCGCTGCTCTCGGCCCTGCGCTTCCCGCGCAAGGTGGCCGCCGACACCGGCGCGCTGGTGGCCCGCCACGCCTGCCTGCGCGACGGGCCCCCTGAGGATCCGTCGGCCCCGCCCGCGGTGCGGCGCTGGCTCGCCGGCGTCGGCCCCGAGCGGCTGGAGGAGCTCCTCGCGCTGCGCGACGCCGAGGTGCACGCCACCTCGGCTGGAGGAGCTCCTCGCGCTGCGCGACGCCGAGGTGCACGCCACC
>DASTGK010000331.1:0-15120 GCA_035719085.1 Anaeromyxobacteraceae bacterium | reverse complement strand
GAGCTGGCGCCCCGCCGCGACGTCCACCGGCCCGAAGCGCCAGCGCCGCCCGGGCGTGACGTCGTAGGTGACCTCGACCGCGTGCGTCTCCTTCACCACGACCGCGTGCTGGGTCACCTCGGCGGTGGCCCAGCCGGTCGTCGCGAGGGCGCTCGCGAGGGCGGCGCGCGCGCCGTCGTAGGCCCGCTCGGTGAAGACGTCGCCCTCGCGCAGCGGGAGCCGCCCGAGCTTCGCCTGCGCCTCCGGCGCGCCCTCGAGGCCGTTCACGACGAGCTTCGAGACGCGCACCGGGCGCCCCTCGTCGACCTTCACGAGGACCTTCACGCGGCCGGCGTCGCCGCCGTCCGGGTGCTGCTCCACCGAGACCACCCGGGCGTCGTAGTAGCCGCGCTCGCGGTAGTAGGCCTCGATCCGCCGGGTGTCGGCGGAGAGGGCGTCGGGGTCGAGCTTCTGCGGCTCGTCCCAGGCCCAGCGGCCGGAGGCCTGCGTCGCGAGCTTCTCCTTGAGGGCGTCCTCCTTCACCGCGTGGACGCCCTCGAGGCGGAGGTCCACCACCACCGGCTCCTCGCGGGTGCCGCGCGCGTGGAGGCACCCGGGGGTGCCGAGGGCGCACGCGAGGGCGAGGACGGCGGCGCGGTGCATGCGGGGCACGGCCGATCATGGCACGCGCGGACGCGAGGCGCCGAGACTTTCACCGGGCTGGTCGGTGCTCCCCGGACCGAGCCGGGCGCGCGCCGCGCGCGGCGCGCCGCCGGGCCTACCCGGCGGGTACCCGCGTCACGCCGGGGACGACAGGAGGAGCGCGAGGTTGCGGTCCTCCCAGGCGCGGGCGCGGGCGTGGTCGGGGTAGGCCCGCTCGCGGCGGCGGAACTCGGCGCCGTGGACGACGCGCCGGCCGTTCACCTCGCGCGCCGGGACCGCCTGGTGGAGCATCTCGTGGAAGACCACCGTCGCGACGTAGAACTCCGGCACCTGCGGCCGGTCGAGGGTCGGGTGGATCCGGATGATGCGCGCGTCCTGGACGTAGACCCCGGTCTTCACCGTCCGGCGGCGCCGCCCCGGCCGGACCGGACCCCAGCCGATGCGCGCCTCGATCCGGTCCTCGAAGTACTCGGCGTTGAGCCGGTCGAAGATCCCCTGCAGGTCGTGGACGCGCCCCTGGGCGAGGAGCCGGTCCGCGCGGGGCACCGCGATGCGCGCGCGGTTGCGCTTCACGAACGCGTCGATGCGGCTGCCCGCCTCTCGCCGCCGCGCCGCCGCCCCGCGCTTCGGCCCGGCGAAGGCGGCGAGGGCAGTCACGATCTCGTGCGGCGCCTCGAGGAACATGTGGTGGACGCGGTAGTGGAGCGCGCCGCGGGCCCGCCGGAAGGAGACCATGGTGGAGCGGTTGTCGTGCACCGTGAGCCGCACCCGCTCGCCCAGCACGTCGGCGATGGCGTCGGCCACGCGGCGGGCCGCCTCGACGCGCGCCTCGCGCCCCGCCAGGCGGGCGTCGAAGAGATCGAGCTGGCGATGAGACTGGCGCGTCGGCACGGGGCGGGATCCTAGGGAAGCCGGCGCGGCGCGATCAAGCCTCCGGCGTCTCCTCCTCGGCGAGGAGCCGCTCCAGCCGGCGCGGCTCGACCCGCAGGAGCAGCACCTTCTCCTGGCTGTAGGTCACCGCGCCCAGCGCCGACCCCTTCGGCTTCTTCACGTACTTGGCCCGCGTCGAGGCCACCTCGGCCTGCGGCTCGCCGCGCGCGTCGGAGAAGTGGACCGCCAGGTGGGCGGCGTCGAGCAGCGTCTCCTGGTCGATGGGCGCCTTGCCGAGCCGCACCACCACGTGAGCGCCGGCCTGGCCGCGGGCGTGGAGCCAGAGGTCGTTGCCGCGCGCCACCCGCTTCGTCAGCTCGTCGTTCTCGGCGGCGCCGCGCCCCACCAGGATGGCGAGGCCGGCGAGCGAGCGGAAGGCGCGGTAGGGCGGGAGCGGCGCGTCGCGGCGGCGGCGCGCCACCTGGGCCGGGCGCGGGCCGGCGCCGAGGCGGCGGGCCTCCTTCTCGAGGCGCGGCAACGCCTCCTCGGGCGCCCGCTCCACCTCGGCGAGGAGCGCGGCCACCGCCTCGGCCCGCTGGCGCACCTCGGCCGCCCGGGCGGCGACGCGCGCCGCGCTCTCGGCGATGCGCCGGAAGCGGCGGTAGGAGCGCTCCATGTTCTCGCGCGGGCCGAGCGCCGGGTCGAGCGCCACCCGGACCGGCCGCGCCCCCTCGGCGGTCCACTCGGTCAGCTCCACCTCGGGCGCCCCGCGCCTCACCGCGTGCAGGTTGGCCTTGAGGAGGTCGCCGAGCCGCCGGTCCCCCTCGGCCGCCGGCACGCGGGCCGCCTCGTCGGCCAGCTTCTCGAGCGCGCGGCGGGCGCGGGCAGCGGCGGCGCGGAGCGGCTCGCGCAGCCGGCGGCGCGCCTCATGGAGCCGGCGCTCCGCCTCGAGCGCCAGGTAGCGCCGCTCCACCTCGGCGGAGAGCGGGAACTCAACGATCTGCCCCCTCTCCCCCCCCGGGGGAGAGGGCTGGGGTGAGGGGGCCGCGTTCGGTGAAACAAGGGTCGGCGCCACATACGGCCGCCCGGGCGCGAGATCGCGGCGGGTGGAGAGGTTGCGGCCGGCGCTGGCGCGCACCAGGCCGTCGGACCCCACGAGGAAGAGGTTGCCGTGGCGCCCCGTCAGCTCGCCGACGAGCCGCAGCGGCCCGGCGGCCCGCTCGAAGGCGAGGGCCACCACCCGGTCGCCCGGCACGAGCTCGATGGCGGCGAGGCGCGCCCCCTCGAGCTCCTTGCGCAGGAGCCCCTGCCAGCCGAAGGGGGTCTCGGGCTGCGGCGGGCGGGCGGCCGCCACGTGGAGCCGCGTCACGTCCGGCTCGGCGGAGAGGAGGAGGAGCGCGCCCTGACCGCGGACGTGCAGCTCCAGGGTGAGGGCCCGCTCGGCGTGAACCCGGACCGCGTCGACGCGGGCGCCGACGAGCGGCTGCAGCTCCGCGACCAGGGCCTCGAGCTCGCGCGCCGAGAGGGACATGGGCGCTCCCGGAAAAAGCTGCGGCCGCCCGGAGGCGGCCGCGGCACAGCAGAAGTCTGAGGCTCGTTACTTCTTCTTGGCCTTCTTCGCGGCCTTCTTCGCAACCTTCTTCACAGCCTTCTTCTTGGCAGCCATGTTCCCTCCTCGGAACGTCCATTCACTTCGAGATGGACTCAAGAATGGACAATGTGTGCGCACGTTAACAACGTGAGATCGATCTCGTCAAGGAACCGACACGCAAAAATGATCGCGCGGATCGCGCGCTCCGCCGCACGATCCAAGCGGGGGGCGCGCCGGGGGCGTCGCTTCCTTCACGGTTCGTGATCGGATCCGGCGGTCCGTTTCACCGGATGTGCGTGTCAGGCGCCGCCGCCGGCGAGCAGCGCCGCGCCCACCACGCCGGCGTCGTCACCCAGCTCGGAACGGGCCACCACCAGCGATTTCCGCGCGGTCCGCGAGGCGCGATCGCCGAGGTGCGCGCGCGCGATCCGCTCCAGGTTGGGGCAGCCGAGCAGCACGCCGCCGCCCAGCACGAGCCGCGACGGATTGAGCAGGGTGACGAGGTTGGCCATGGCGGTGCCGAGCAGCTCGCCCACCTCGGCCCAGAGGTCCCTGGCGTAGGGGTCACCGCCCGCGTAGGCCGCCTCGACCGCCGAGGCGCTGATCCGCGAGGCGTCGCCGCCGGCCGCCGCCAGCACCGCGGCCCCCTTCCCCTCGGCCACGTCGTCGCGCACCCGCGCCGCCAGGTTCATGCCGCCGGCGTAGGCCTCGAGGCAGCCCCACTCGCCGCAGCCGCAGCGGCGCGGCGTGACGCCGCGCGGCGTCACCTTCACGTGCCCGAGCTCGCCGGCCACGCCGCCGCCCCCCTCGTGCAGCCGCCCGCCGAGGATGAGGCCGCTGCCGACGCCCGAGCCGACGAAGACCAGCGCCGCGTCCTCGACGCCGCGCGCCGCGCCGCGCCGGTGCTCGCCCCAGGCGGCGGCCGAGAGGTCGTTCACCACCCGCACCGGCCCGCCCAGCTCGGCGGCCAGGAGGTCGCCGAAGGGGACGTCGCGCCAGCCGAGGTTGGGGGCGTTGAGCACCACGCCGGTGGCGCCGAGGCACTGGGCCGCCACCCCGACGCCGGCCGGGCCGAGGGCCGAGGGCTCCACGCCCGCCTGCTGCGCCGCCAGGCGCACCGCCTCGGCCACGCTCTTCGCCACCGCGATGGGCGAGCGGTCGGCGTGGGGCAGCTTGTGGGCCGCCACCACCGCGCCGGTGCCGGCGTCCACCAGCGCGGCGCGCGCGTTGGTGCCGCCGAGGTCGACGCCGAGGCGCAGGCGGCCGTTCATGGCTACCCCCCGAGCTCGGCGAGGAGCCGCTTCACCTCGCCCTCGACGAGCGCCCGGATCTCGGCGAGCCGCGCCTCGGTGGTCGCCTCGAAGCGCAGCACCAGGATGGGCTGCGTGTTGGAGGCGCGCACCAGGCCCCAGCCGTCGGGGAAGACGACGCGCACGCCGTCGACCGTGACCGCCTGGTAGCGGGCCTTGAAGTGCTCCTGGGCGCGGCGCACCAGCTCGAACTTCTTCTCCTCCGGGCAGTCGACGCGCAGCTCGGGGGTGGAGAAGGTCTTCGGCACGTCGGCGAGGAGCGACGACATGGGCCGCTCGGTCCGCGAGAGGAGCTCGAGGAGCCGCCCCGAGGAGTAGATCCCGTCGTCGAAGCCGAGCCAGCGGTGGGCGAAGAAGATGTGGCCGCTCATCTCGCCGGCCAGGAGCGCGTGCTCCTCCTTCATCTTGGCCTTGATGAGCGAGTGGCCGGCCTTCCACATGATGCCGCGGCCGCCGTGCTTGGCGATGTCGTCGTAGAGGGTGAAGGAGCACTTCACCTCGCCGACGATGGCCGCGCCCGGCGCCTCGGCCAGGACGGCGCGCGAGAAGAGGATCATGATCTGGTCGCCCCAGAGCACCTGCCCCTGCTCGTCGACCGCGCCCACCCGGTCGGCGTCGCCGTCGTAGGCGATGCCCACGTCGGCCCCCACCTCGAGCACCTTCTTCTTCAGGTGCTCCAGGTTCTTCTCCACCGTCGGGTCGGGGTGGTGGTTGGGGAAGCGGCCGTCGCCCTCGAGGAAGAGCGGCACCACCTCCCAGCCGAGCCGCTGGAAGATGGGGACGGCGATGCCGCCGGTGCCGTTGCCGGCGTCGACCACCACCTTGAGCCTGCGCGGGCCGGGCTGCAGGTTCTTCGCCACGTAGTCCTGGTAGGGCGTGACGATGTCGTGCGGCGTCACCGTCCCGGCGCCGCTGGCGAACTGGCCGGCCTCGACCATCCGCCGCAGCTCCTGGATCTGCTCGCCGTAGAGCGTCGTCTTGCCGACGCCCACCTTCATGCCGTTGTACTCCGGCGGGTTGTGCGAGCCGGTGATCATGCAGAGCCCGTCGACCTCGAGCGTCTGCGCGGCGAAGTAGGTGAGCGGCGTCGGCACGACGCCGAGGTCGACCACGTCGCAGCCGGTGGCGGTGAGGCCGGCCACGGCCGCCCGGTGGAAGGCCGGGCCGGAGAGGCGCACGTCGCGGCCGAGCACCACGCGCCGGCCGCCGGCGGCGCGCACCCTGGTGCCGAGGGCGCGGGCCACGAGCCCGACCGCCTCCTCGGTGAGGTCGGTGCCGGCGACGCCGCGGATGTCGTACTCGCGGAAGATGACGGGGTTGACGGCCATGGCTAGAGCACCTCGTCGCGGCCGCGGCGGCCGAGCTCGTCGACCGCCTTGCGGACGTCCTGGGCCCGGTCCTTGCGGCAGACCAGGACGGCGTCGCCGGCGTCGACCACGATGACGTCGTCGAGGCCGACCACCGCCACCGGGCGGGCCTTGGTGGCGAGCACCACGTTGTTGCGCCCGTCGAGGACGAGCGCGTCCCCCTCGGCCACGTTGCCGAGGTGGTCGGTCTCCCGCACCTCGGGGAGCGCGGCGAAGCTGCCCACGTCGCTCCAGCCGAAGTCGGCCGGCACCACCACGATGCGCTGGCTCTTCTCCATGACGCCGTAGTCGATGGAGATGGAGGGGCAGTCGGGGAAGACGCGGGCCAGCGTGCGGGCGTAGGCCGGCGTGCCCACGTCCTTCTGGATGGCGCCGAGCTGCTCGCCCAGCACCGGCATGGCGCGCCGGATCTCGTCGAGGATGACGTCGGCGCGGAAGACGAAGATGCCCGAGTTCCAGAGGTAGGTGCCGTCGGCCAGGTAGCGCGCCGCGGTGACCACGTCCGGCTTCTCGACGAAACGCTCCACCCGGTGGGCGCTCGACTTGGCGCGCCCCTTCCCCGGCAGGCGCGGGCCGACCTTCAGGTAGCCGTACCCGGTCTCGGGGGCGTGCGGCCGGATGCCGATGGTGGCGATGTGGCCCGCCTCGGCGAGCCGCGCCGCCTGCGCCAGCGCCTCGCGGAAGGCCTCGGGGCGCGCGATGTGGTGGTCGGCGGGGAGCATGACCATGATCCCCTGCTTCTCCCGGGCGGCCACGTGGAGCGCCGCCAGGCCGACGCAGGGGGCGGTGTTGCGGGCGCAGGGCTCGACGATGAAGTTCCTGGCCGGCAGCTCCTTCACCAGCTTCTTGGCGGCGGCGGCGTGGGCCGGCCCGCAGACCACGTAGGTGTCGGCCGGGCGCGCCAGGGGCGGCAGCCGGCGCACCGTGGCGGCGAGCAGCGGGGCGTCGCCGGCCAGCTTGAGGAACTGCTTGGGGCGCGCCTTGCGCGACAGCGGCCAGAAGCGGGTGCCCGAGCCGCCCGCCATGATCACCGGGTAGACCTTCACAGGGTCCTCCAGACGTCGAGCAGCTCGGACAGGATCCGGGCGGTCGCCCCCCAGATCGTCCGGCCCTCGAGCTCGTAGTAGTGGACGTCGACGTCCATGCCGTAGGCCACGCGCCGCTCCGTGCGGTGGACGCCCGGCGCCAGGAGCGCCGGGATGGGCACGTGCCAGATCGCCTCCACCTCGCGCGGCGCGGCCGTGTACGGGAAGGGATATGGCACCGAAGCGACCCACGGCGTCAAGCGGAAGGCCGACGCCAGCACCACCGTCTCGCCGAGCCGCCCGAGCACCTCGGCGCGCGCCGGGTCGAGGCCGATCTCCTCCTCGGCCTCGCGCAGCGCCGCGGCCAGCGCCGCCTCGCCCGGCTCGATCCGGCCGCCGGGGAAGCTGATCTGCCCGGCGTGGCGGCTCAGGTCGTGGCGCCGCAGCGTCACGAGCACGTGGGGCACGCCGTCCTTCTCGTGGAGCGGCACCAGCACCGCCGCCGCCTCGAAGCCGCCCGGCGGCAGGTGCTCCGGGGCGATCCGGTCGACGGGGGCCGGGGCCGGCGTGCGCGCGGCGAGCGCGCGGGCGAGCGGCGCGAGGCTCACGAGGCGGGCAGGAACCCGGTGGCGATGAGGAGGGCGACGAGCGCGCCGGCCGCGAGCCGCCAGCCGACGAAGAGGTAGGTCTTGCGCGTGCGCAGCCAGCCGAGCAGCCAGTCGATGACCAGGTAGCCGGCCAGGAAGGAGACCACCGTGCCGGCCGCGGTGGCGGCCTGCCAGTCGGGCGCGCCGCGCAGCACCGGCAGCGTCTTCCAGAGCTTGTAGGCGCCGGCGCCGAGGATGATGGGCACCGAGAGCAGGAAGGAGAAGCGGGCCGCCGCCTCGCGGGTGAAGCCGAGCAGCATGCCCATGGTGAGCGTGCAGCCGGAGCGCGACGAGCCGGGGATGAGCGCCCAGGCCTGCGCCAGGCCGATGAGCGTCGCCTCCTTGGTGCCCACCTGGTCGAGCGACCGCTCGTGGCGCGCCAGCCGCTCGGCGCCCCACAGGACGAGCCCGAGGAAGACGAGCGAGCCGGCGATGACCCAGTTGCCGAGCGCCTCGATGCGGTGCTCGAAGGCCTTGCCGAGCACCGCCGCCGGGATGGTGCCGAGGACGATGAGCCAGCCGAGCCGGGCCTCGGGCGTGCCGAGCGGCCGGCCGGCGAGGAGGGCCCGGAGCGAGCCGGAGAGGATGCGCCACAGGTCGCGCCGGAAGTAGACCACCACCGCGAGCGCCGTGCCGCTCTGGATGACGTCGACGAAGGCGCGGAAGCGCGGCTCGTCGAGGCCGTGGCCGAGCAGCTCGCCGACGACGAGCAGGTGGGCGGTGGAGGAGACCGGGAGGAACTCGGTGGCGGCCTGGACGAGGCCGAGGACGACGGCGGCGAGGAGCGACATGCGGGGCGCAACCTATCCCGGGAGCCGAGGTGCGCGCCAGCAGCGCCCGCTCACCGGGGCGAGCGCAGCGCCTCCTCGACGAAGTCGAGCCGGTCGTTGCCGACGAAGAGCTCCGGGCCCACGAGGAAGGTGGGGGCGCCGTAGGTGCCGCGGTCGACCGCCTCCTGCGTCTGGGCGGCGAGCGCCTCCTTCTGGCCGGGGGCCGCCTCCACCAGCGCGGCGCCGTCGAGGCCGGCCTCCTCGAGCACCCGCCGCAGCACCGCCGGGTCGGCCACGTCCCTCCCGTCGGCCCAGGCGGCGCGGAAGAGGGCGTGGGTGGCGCGCGGCAGATCGGCGGCTGGGACGGCGAGCGCGGTCCGCAGCGCCAGGATCGAGGAGAAGGGGAAGGTGGTGGGGCGGCGGAACGGCACGTCGAGCCGGCGCGCCCAGCGCTCGAGGTCGATCCACATGTGGCGCCCCTTGGCCACGGTCTCGATGGGCGCGCGGTTGCCGGTCGCCTTGAGGACGCCGCCGAGGAGGAAGGGGCGCCAGCGCAGGGCCGCCCCGGTGCGCGCCGCCACCGCCTCGACGCGCGTCGAGGCGAGGTAGCTGTAGGGCGAGACGAAGTCGTAGAAGAACTCGAGGGTCGGCATGCCTCCCGGTTCTAGCGCGGCCCCTCGGCCGGCGCAGCCGCCCCCATGAGCGAGGGGCCGGCCCCGCCTGGAGCCGGCCCCCGGGCGCCGCGCGTGCGCGACGCGGACGACCTAGTACCGGTAGTGGTCCGGCTTGAACGGCCCCTTGGGCGAGACGCCGAGGTAGGCGGCCTGCTTCGGGGTGAGCTTCGTCAGCCGGGCGCCGATCTGGCCGAGGTGGAGCGCCGCCACCTTCTCGTCGAGGTGCTTCGGCAGCGTGTAGACCTTCTTCTCGTAGGCCTTCCGGTTCACCGCCAGCTCGATCTGGGCGAGCGACTGGTTGGTGAAGGAGTTGGACATGACGAAGGACGGGTGGCCGGTGGCGCAGCCCAGGTTGAGGAGCCGCCCCTCCGCCAGCACCAGCACGCGGTGGCCGTCGGGGAAGACGAAGGCGTCGTACTGCGGCTTGATGTTGACGCGCGTCGTGGCCTTCTTCAGGCCGGCCATGTCGATCTCGTTGTCGAAGTGGCCGATGTTCCCGACGATGGCGCAGTCCTTCATCTTCTTCATGTGGTCGACGGTGAGGACGTCGACGTTGCCGGTGGCGGTGACGAAGACGTCGGCCTCGCTCACCACGTCCTCGACGCGGACCACCTGGTAGCCCTCCATCGAGGCCTGCAGCGCGTTGATGGGGTCGATCTCGGTGACCACCACGCGCGCGCCCTGGCCGCGCAGCGCCTGGGCGCAGCCCTTGCCCACGTCGCCGTAGCCGAGCACCACGCAGAGCTTGCCGGCCAGCATCACGTCGCTGGCGCGGTTGAGGCCGTCGACGAGCGAGTGGCGGCAGCCGTAGAGGTTGTCGAACTTGGACTTGGTGACCGAGTCGTTGACGTTGATGGCCGGGAAGAGGAGCGTGCCGGCCTTCATCATCTCGTAGAGCCGGTGAACGCCGGTGGTCGTCTCCTCGGTGACGCCGGCGCAGGCGGCGGCCACCTGGGTCCAGCGCTTCGGCGTGGCCTTCAGCGTCCGGGCGAGGAGCTTCAGCACCACGGCGTACTCCTCGGAGTCGGCCGTCTCGGCGCCGGGCACCTTGCCGGCCGCCTCGAACTCCACGCCCTTGTGGATGAGGAGCGTGGCGTCGCCGCCGTCGTCGACGATCTGCGTCGGCCCCTTGCCGCCGCCGAAGTCGAGGGCGCGCTCGGTGCAGTCCCAGTACTCCTCGAGCGTCTCGCCCTTCCAGGCGAAGACCGGCACGCCGGCCGGCTTCTCCACCGTGCCGGTGCGCCCCACCGCGATGGCGGCGGCGGCGTGGTCCTGCGTCGAGAAGATGTTGCAGGAGGCCCAGCGGACGTCGGCGCCGAGGTCGACCAGCGTCTCGATGAGGACGGCGGTCTGGATGGTCATGTGGAGCGAGCCGGTGATGCGCTGGCCCCGGAGCGGCTGCCGCTTGCCGTACTCCCGCCGCACGGCCATGAGCCCCGGCATCTCCTTCTCGGCGAGCTCGATCTCCTTGCGCCCCCAGGCGGCGAGCGAGAGGTCCTTCACCTGGTACTCGAGCCCCGGCGCGCGGACGGTGCGCGCGGCGGCGGGCTGCTTCTTCTTCGACGGGACGGCCATGTGGTTCTTCTCCTGTGGGTGAGGCGGGTGGTGCGGGTGGGCGCGATCTAGCGGCGCGAGGGCTTCTGCGCGGTGGCGAGGAGCAGGGCCGGCCCCCGGGCGCCCGGCTCGGGCGCGAGGGGGCGGACGGCGGCGGCGGCGAGGCCGGCCGCGGCGAGGGCGCGGCCGAGGTCGTCCGGCGCGAAGCCGAGCCGGGCCTGGCCGAGCTTGCGGGCGAAGGGCTCGTCGTCGTGGCGGGCGAGGTCGACCACCACCAGCCGGCCGCCCGGCCGGAGGACGCGCGCCGCCTCGGCCAGCACCGGCGCCACCTCGGCCACGTAGGTGAGGACGAGCACGGCGAGGGCGGCGTCGCAGGAGGCGTCGGGCAGCGGCAGCGCCTCGAGCTCGGCCCGGTGCAGCTCGACGTTGCCCGCCCCCTCGAGCCGGCGGCGGGCGGTGCGCAGCATGGCGGCCGACTGGTCGACGGCCACCACCTTCTTCACGTGCGGGGCGAGGGCCGCCGAGACGGTGCCGGCGCCGCAGCCCAGGTCGGCGACGGTCCACTCCGGCGGCACGAGCGCGAGGAGCGCCTCGCGCTCGAAGCGGCCGCCGTAGAGCTCGGCCCGCAGGGCCTCCCACTCCTGCGCGGCGCCGGCGAAGAACTCCTGCGCCCCCGCGCGGCGGGCGCGCAGCCGGGCCTCGAGCCGCAGCTCGTCCTGCTCCGCCGCGGCCCAGCCGTCGGTCTCGGCGCGGGCCAGCTTCCAGAGGCGGCGGGCGCCGGCGTCGGCGCCGTCGGCGAAGCGGTAGAAGGTGGCCGTGCCCTGGCGGCGCGAGGCGAGCCAGCCCTGGTCGGAGAGGGTCTTCAAGTGGCGGCTCACCGTCGACTGCGGCAGCCGGAGCACGTCGCACAGCTCCTGCACCGCCAGCTCCTCGCGCTCCAGCACGCGCAGGAGCCGCAGCCGCGTCTCGTCGGCGAGCCCGTCCATCCACCCGAGCAGGGCGGCGGGGCGGTCCGCGGCGGCGGGCCGGGGGGCGGGGCGGGCGGCGGCTTTCATCGCTCTATCCGGGTGGACGGATACAACACTCGTCCACCCTGATCAAGCGCCCCCCCCTGAAACGCACGAAGGGGCCCGCCTCCCGGCGAGCCCCCTCGGTGCAGCGCGACCGTGCGGTCCGCGGCTAGCTGGCCAGCTTCTTCAGCCCGGCGGCGTCGGCCAGCTCGTCGGCCCGGTCGATCGCCTCCCAGGTGAAGGTCTTCTCGGTCCGGCCGAAGTGGCCGTAGGCGGCCGTCTTCTCGTAGATGGGCCGGCGCAGGTCGAGCCCCTCGATGATGGCGCGGGGGGTGAGGCCGAAGACCTGGCGCACGGCGCGGGCGATCTTCTCCTCGGCCACGAGCGCGGTGCCGAAGGTCTCCACCATCACCGAGACCGGCTCGGCGACGCCGATGGCGTAGGCCACCTGCACCTCGCAGCGCGCCGCCAGGCCGGCCGCCACCACGTTCTTGGCGATGTGGCGCCCCATGTAGGCGGCCGAGCGGTCCACCTTGGACGGGTCCTTGCCGGAGAAGGCGCCGCCGCCGTGGCGGCCCATGCCGCCGTAGGTGTCGACGATGATCTTGCGGCCGGTCACGCCGGTGTCGCCCATGGGGCCGCCGATGACGAAGCGGCCGGTCGGGTTGATGAAGATCTTGGTCTTCTTGTCGAGGAGCTTCTTCGGCAGCGCCTTGGCGATGACCAGCTCGCGCACCGCCTCGTGCAGCTTCTTGTTGGAGATCTCCTCGCTGTGCTGCGTCGAGACCACCACCGCGTCGATGCGGGCCACCTTGCCGTCGCGGTACTCGACCGAGACCTGGCTCTTGCCGTCGGGGCGCAGGAAGTCGGCGCCGGCCTTGCGCACCTTGGCGAGCTGGCGCGTCACGGCGTGGGCGTACTGGATGGGCGCCGGCATCAGCTCCGGCGTCTCGTCGCAGGCGAAGCCGAACATCATGCCCTGGTCGCCGGCGCCGCCGGTGTCGACGCCCTGGCCGATGTCCGGCGACTGCTGGTCGACGGCGACGAGCACGGCGCAGGTGTTGCCGTCGAAGCCCATGTCGCCGGAGGTGTAGCCGATGCGCTTCACCGCCTCGCGCGCCAGCTTCGGGTAGTCGAGCCGGGCGGTGGTGGTGATCTCGCCGGCCAGCATGACGTAGCCGGTCTTGAGGAGCGTCTCGCAGGCCACGCGCCCCTTCGGGTCCTGCTTCAGGACCGCGTCGAGGACGGCGTCCGAGATCTGGTCGGCCATCTTGTCGGGATGGCCCTCGGTCACGGACTCCGAGGTGAAGAGGTAGTCGGTGGCGGGCATGACGTGCTCCTGGGTACCGGGTACTCGAAAGGGACCGCACCGTACGCGGGGCGCGCGGACGGTGTCAACATGGCGGACGGGCGGCGGAATGTCCGTTTCGACGGACGCAGGTGGGCGTCTCCCCTACCCCGAGACCGGGCCCACCTGGGCGTCGTGCTCCAGCAGGCCGCCGAAGCGCCGGCTCATCTCGTCCTTCACCTCGCGCTCGATCTCGTCGGCCGAGGTGAGCGCCAGGACCCGCTCGGCGAGGGCCCGGCCGTCGGCGGCGCGCGCCGCCCGCACCACCCGCTTCACCAGCGGGATGGAGGTGCCGTTCATGGAGAGCTCGGTGACGCCGAGGCCGAGGAGCACGAGCGCGTTCAGGGGCTCGCCGGCCATCTCGCCGCACATCGACACCGGGATGCCGGCGGCGGCGGCGCTGTCGCAGACGAGCTTCAGCAGCCGCAGCACCGCGAGGTGGAGCGGCTTGTAGAGGTAGGCGACGTCCTTGTTCTGCCGGTCGATGCCGATGGTGTACTGGATGAGGTCGTTGGTGCCGATGCTGAAGAAGTCGCACTCGCGCGCCAGCCGGTCGGAGATCATGGCCGCGCTCGGCAGCTCGATCATGATGCCGACGGGCGGCAGCGGCACGTCGATCCCCTCGCGCCGGAGCTCGTCGCGCACGTCGAGGAGGACGCGCTTCGCCGCGCGCAGCTCGTTGATGCCCGAGATCATGGGGAACATGATCCGGAGCGTGCCGTGGGGCGAGGCGCGCAGGAGGCCGCGCAGCTGGGACCGGAACATCTCCGGCTGGCGCAGGCAGTAGCGGATGGCCCGTAGGCCGAGCGCCGGGTTCTCGGTGTGCACCCGCATCCCGGCCGGCAGCTTGTCGCCGCCGAGGTCGAAGGTGCGGATGGTGACCGGCCGCGGCGCGAGCGCCTCCAGGATGCGGCGCGCGTCCAGGTAGTGCTCCTCCTCGGTGGGGAGCTGGTCGCGCTGCAGGTAGAGGAACTCGGTGCGGTAGAGCCCGACCGCCTCGCCGCCGTGGTTGAGGAGGCTCGGCACCTCCTCGGCGAACTCGATGTTGCCGGCCAGCCGGACGGTGACGTCGTCGAGCGTGGTGGCCGGCAGGTCGCGCGAGCGCAGCAGCTCCCGCTCGTGCTCCTGGAACCGCTCCCTGGCCACCTCGTAGTCGGCCCGCTCGCCGGCCGAGGGGTTGATGATGACGACGCCCCGGGCGCCGTCCACCACCACCCAGTCGCCCTTGTCGGCGAGCGCGGTGATGCGCCCCACCGCCACCACCGCCGGCACCTCCAGGGCGCGGGCCACGATGGCGGTGTGGCTCGTCTTGGCGCCGGCGTCGGTGACGAAGGCGCCCACCTTGCGGTCGTGCAGGAGGAGCGCGGTGTCGGCCGGCGAGAGGTCGTGGGCCACGATGACGGCCCCCTCCGGCGGAACCTCCTCCACATCCACCTGCTGCCCCAGCAGGTTCTTGATGATCCGCTCGCCGACGAAGTCCACGTCGGCGCGCCGCTCCTTGAAGTACTCGTCGGCGGCGTCGGAGAAGGCCCCCTTGATCTTGCGGACCGCCCGCTTCACCGCCCACTCGGCGTTGATGCGCTCCTCGCGGATGAGCTTCTGCGCCTCGAGGACGAGCATCTCGTCCTTGAGCATCATCCGGTGCATGTCGATGATGGCGGTGTGGTCGCCGAGGCCGGCCCCCTCGGCCTCCACCTTGCGCCGCACGTCGGCCAGCTGCAGGTCGGAGAGCTCGAGCGCGGTGCGGAAGCGCTGCAGCTCCGGCTCGACCTCGTCCGGCCCGAGCCGGCGCTTCGGGGCCCGCACCTTGCGCCGGTCCATCGGCCAGCAGCGGCCGATGGCGATGCCGGGCGAGGCCCCGATGCCGACCAGGATGGTGGTGCCGGTCGCCATCAGCGCTCCCCGAAGCCGCTCTCGATCATCTGGCCCAGCTGCGCCAGCGCCGCCTCGGCGTCGGGCCCCTCCACCACGACGACGAGCTGGCTCCCCTTGGAGGCGGCCAGCGTCAGCACGCCCATGATGCTCTTGCCGTTGACGGTGGCGCCGTCCTTGGCGAGGTGGACCTCGCTCTTGAAGCGGTTCGACGCCTGGACGAGCTGCGCCGCCGGGCGGGCGTGCAGCCCCAGCGCGTTCACGATGGTGAAGGTCTTCTCCAGCCGCGCCATCGTCAGGTGCTCCCGTTCCAGTGTCCGCCGAGGACCGCCAAGGCCGCCAGGACCGCCGCGGCCAGCGCCGCCACGTACGCCGCCGGCAGGAGCGGCGCGCCCCGGGCCAGCGCCAGGTACCCGCCGCCGGCCGCCACGAGCACCACC
>DASTGK010000330.1:0-10302 GCA_035719085.1 Anaeromyxobacteraceae bacterium | reverse complement strand
GCGCCGGCGGAGGTGGCGCCGAGGTGGCGCGCCGCCAGGCCGGCCACGGCGCGGGAGAGGCCGCCGCGGGCGCCGGCCCGCAGCTTCTTCACGAACTCGCCGGTGTCGATCGAGACCGGGCAGGCGGTGGCGCAGAGGCCGTCGGTGGCGCAGGTCTCCTCGCCCCAGTAGACGTAGTCGGCCTCGAGCCGGGCCAGGCGCGCCGGGTCCTCGCCGGAGGCGCGCAGCCGGGCCACCTCGCGGGCCACGGTGATGCGCTGGCGCGGCGTGGCGGTGAGGGCGCGCGAGGGGCAGCGCGGCTCGCAGAAGCCGCACTCGATGCAGCGGTCGACGATGGGGTCGGCCGGCGGCAGCGGCTTGAGGTGCTTCAGGTGCGCCTCGGGGTCGTCGTTCAGCAGGACGCCCGGGTTGAGCAGGCCGTGCGGGTCGAGCAGCGCCTTCACCCGGCGCATCACCCGGTAGGCGGCGGCGCCCCACTCCTGCTCGACGAACGGCGCCATGTTGCGGCCGGTGCCGTGCTCGGCCTTGAGCGAGCCGTCGAAGCGGCCGGCCACCATCTCGGTGACGTCGTCGAGGAAGGCGCGGTAGCGGGCCACCTCGGCCGGGTCGCCGAAGTCCTGGGTGAAGACGAAGTGCAGGTTCCCGTCGAGCGCGTGGCCGAAGATGATCCCCTCGGCGTAGCCGTGGCGCGCGAAGGCCCGCTGCAGCTCCACCGTGCCGGCCGCCAGGTGCTCCATGGGGAAGGCGACGTCCTCGATGATGACGGTGGTGCCGATGCGCCGGGCCGCCCCGACCGCCGGGAAGAGGCCGCGCCGGACGTCCCAGAGCCGGTCGGCGGCGGCGCGGTCGGCGGTGAAGACCACCGGGCCGAGCGTGGGCACGCCGACGAGCCGGCCGACCGCCGCGTCCACGGCGCCGGGGAGGTCGGCGGCGGCGCCGGCCCGCACCTCGACGAGCAGGGCGCAGGCGTCCGGCCCGAGCTCGGCCAGCCCGGCGGGCATGCCGGGCCGCCCCTCCACGGACCGGAGCGAGGCGCGGTCCATGATCTCGGCCGCCGCCACCACCTGCCGGTCGAGCCGCTGCACCGCCCGGGCGGCCTGCTCGATGTCCGGGTAGAGCACCAGCGCGCTCGCCTTGTGCGCCTGCTCCTCCACGGTGCGGAAGGTGAGCTCGGCGAGGAAGGCGAGCGTCCCCTCGGAGCCGACCAGCAGGTGGACGAGGACGTCCACCGGGTCGTCGAAGTCGACGAAGGCGTTCAGGCCGTAGCCGGTGGTGTTCTTCACCCGGTACTTGCGCCGGATCCGCTCGGCCAGCGCCGCGTCGGCCCGCACCTCGTCGCGCAGCGCCGCGAGCCCGCCCACGATCTCCGGGTGGGCCTCGGCGAAGGCCCGGCGCGACGCCGGGTCGCCGGTGTCGAGCCGCGTCCCGTCCCAGAGGAGCGCCTTCAGCGACTCGATGGTCTGGTAGCTGTTCTGGGCCGTGCCGCAGCACATGCCGCTCGCGTTGTTGGCGACGATGCCGCCCACCATGCAGGCGCCGATGGAGGCCGGGTCGGGGCCGAGCTTGCGGCCGAGCGGCGCCAGGAGGGCGTTCGCCTCGGCGCCGATGACGCCCGGCCCGAGCCGCACCCGCGCGCCGCCGTCGAGGACCGCGCGCTCGCGGAAGCCGCCCGCCACCACCACCAGCACCGAGTCGCCGACCGCCTGGCCGGAGAGGCTGGTGCCGGCGGCGCGGAAGGTGACCGGCAGCCGGCGCCGCGCCGCGGCCGCGAGCACCAGCCCCACCTCGCGCTCCTCCTGCACCTTGACCGCGATCCGGGGGGTGAGCCGGTAGAAGCTGGCGTCGGTGCCGAGCGCCAGCAGGCGCAGCGGATCGACGACCAGGCGGTCTTCGGGCAGGGCGGCGGCGAGCTCGTCGTGGAGCGCCCGGTAGGGCTCGGGGAGCGCGGCGAGGTCCGCAGGCAGGCTGGAGCGAGGCACGGTGTTCGATGAGACCACGCCGGGACCGGCGCCACCGCCGCATCCGAGCGACAGGTCCGGAAGTAGACACCAACCGGTCGCGGAAGCGAGGTGAGCGGGTTCCGCTCCCTTGGGGCGGGTCGGCGAGGGTGACGCGGCGCGCAGTCCCCGCCGGGGCGTGCCCGCCCGGCGCGGGCCGCGTTCACCGTGGGGCTACAGCCCGAGCCGCTGCTTCAGCGCGCCGAGGAAGCGGCGGCTCACCGGCACCGTCCGCCCCGACCGCGTGCGCACCACCGCGCCGTCGTCCTCGCCGAGCAGGATCTCGTCCACCCGATCGACGTTGACGAGGTGCTGCTTGTGGCAGCGGAAGAGGCCGGCCCGCTCCTCCAGCACGCGCAGCGTCAGCTCGGTGAAGTGCTCGCCCGCGGCGGTGACGAGGTAGACGCCCGCCTCGGAGGAGCGGACCGACTCGACGTCGGCCAGGTCGACCAGCCGGATGCTGCGCGCCCCCTGGCACGGGACGCGCTTGATGGCGGCCTGGGCCAGGCCGGCCGGCGGCGCGTCGAGCCCGCGCCGCAGCCGCTCGATGGTGCGCCCGAGGCGGGTCCGCTCCACCGGCTTCAGGAGGTAGTCGACCGCGTTCTCCTCGAAGGCGCGCACCGCGAACTCGTCGTGGGCGGTGACGAAGACCACCTGGGGCACGTCGTCGGGGTCGAGGAGGGTGAGCAGCTCGAAGCCGCTCACCTTGGGCATCTGCACGTCGAGGAAGATGACGTCGGGGCGGAGCGCCCGCAGGGCCGGGATGGCCTCGAGCGCGTGGCCGCAGGTGCCGACCACCTCGACCGCGCCGGTCTCGGCGAGCAGCGCCGCCAGCTCCTCGCGGGCGTGGACCTCGTCGTCGACGAGCAGCGCCCGGATCACGCCCGCGCCTCCGGCGCCGGCACGCGCACCGTCACCCGGGTCAGCTCGCCGGGGACGCAGGTGACGGCCACGCCGTACTCCTGGCCGAGCAGGTTCTTGATCCGCTTGTCGACGATCCGCATGCCGAGCCCGTCGCCGCCCACCGGCTCCACGTAGGCGCCGGCGTCGTCCTCGATCTCGATGAGCGCGAGGCCCGCGGCGCGCCGCGCCCGGATGCGGGCCGTGCCCGGGCCGGTGAGCTGGGCCAGGCCGTGCTTGAAGGCGTTCTCCACGAGCGGCTGGAGCGTGAAGGCGGGGAGCCGCAGCTCGAGGAGCGCGGGGTCGACGTCGGTCTCGACGGTGAGCCGGTCGGCGAAGCGGGCCCGCTCGATCTCCAGGTAGGCGCCCACGTGCTCCAGCTCCTCGCGCAGGGTGGCGAGGTCCGGCGGCCGCTTGAGGTTCTTGCGGAAGAAGGCGGCCAGGTGGAGCAGCAGGTCGCGGGCCCGCCCCGAGTCGGTGCGCAGCACCGAGGCGATGGTGTTGAGCGAGTTGAAGAGGAAGTGCGGGTTGACCTGCGCCTGCACCAGCTTCAGCTCCTGCGCGGTGAGGAGCCCCTTGGCCTCCTCGTAGCGGGCCGCCAGGAGCTGCGCCGAGAGGAGCGGCGCCAGCCCCTCGCCGAGGGAGCGGTTGACCGAGCGGAAGCGCCGGTGGCGCGGCTCGTAGAGCTGCACCGTGCCGATGACCACGCCGTCCACCTGCAGCGGCGCCACCAGCACCGCGTCGAGCTGGCAGGTGGGGCTGAGCGGGCAGTCGAAGTGCTCGCGCACGCCGTCGGCGAAGACCAGCTCGTTCCGCTCGATGGCCCGGCGCGAGAAGGGCGAGACGATGGGGGTGCCGGCCCGGTGGTGGTCGCTCCCCAGGCCGTCGAAGGCGAGCACGGTGGTGGTGTCGGTCACCGCCACCGCCCCGGCGCCGGTCTCCTCGCGGATGATGCGGGCCACCTCGGGCGCGGTGGCCGGGCCGAAGCCGCGCGCCAGGATGCCGAGGGTGCGCCGGGCCACGCGCAGCGCCCGGGCCGAGCTGTCGGCCGCCACCTGGTCGCGCACCCGCTGCCGGTCCCGCATCACGAGCGCGAAGAGCGCCACGCCGACGGCGTTGGCCAGGATCATGGGCGGCCCGATCACCTTCACCGTCTCGACGGCGTCGGCGAGCGGGCGCGACAGCAGCAGCACCCAGCCCATGTGGACCACCTCGGTGAGGGCGGTGACGCCGAAGGCGAGCCGCCAGCCGGGCAGCCGCCCCGGCCCCTCGCGCTGCTCCAGTTCGCGGTGGACGAGGCCGCCCACCAGCCCCTCCATGGTGGTGGCCACGGCGCCGGCGAGCGCGGTGTAGCCGCCGAGCGTGAGCCGGTGGAGCCCGGCCGCGCTGCCCACCGCCAGGCCCAGCCACGGGCCGCCCACGAACCCGGCCACCATGGCCCCCACCGCGCGGGTGTTGGCGATGGCGCCGCCCTGCAGCGGGATGCCGAGGTAGCTGCCGGTGATGGTGATGCCGGTGAAGAAGAGCCAGCGCAGCAGCCAGGTGCGCGCCGCCGAGCCGCCGGGGCGCGTCTGGAAGGCCCGCGCGCGCGACAGCACGTAGAAGAGGGCCATGAAGAAGGACATGGCCTCGACGAGCGTGAGGAGGAGCGAGAGGAGCAGCCGCATGCGTGGCGCCTCGGCGGGCCGCGGCGGGCGCGGCCGGGTCAGCCCACCAGGAGGAGCGTCGAGCTGCGCGCCCCGTGCGCGCCGATGACGAGCGACTGCTCGATGTCGGCGGTCTTGGACGGCCCGGCGAGGAAGGTGCCCCAGCGTGGCCGGCCCGGCAGGTCGAGCGCGGCATAGGCGGCGTGCAGGTCGGGGACGATGGCGGCGGCGTCCACCACCACCGCCACGTGCTCGGGGATGACCACGAGGGCGTGGTGCGGCAGGCTCGACCCCTCGATCCAGACGGCGCCGTTCTCGGCCACGGCGAGCGCGCCGCGCAGCACCACGAGGTCGAGCCCCTCGAGCTGGTGCGGGTCGGTCACGGTCGCCGGATCGACGGTGGGCGCGCCGACGCCGGGCACGAGCGAGGCGATGCGCCGCGCGTCGCGGTGGATGGGGAGCGCCCGCAGCGCCGCGTCGGCGGCGGCCAGGTCCGGGACGCGCAGGAAGGCGCCGCCCACCGCCGTCACCGCCTGCTCGAGCTGGGCCGGCGGATCGGCGAAGCGGGCGCCGACGCCGTCCAGCTCCGGGCGCGGGGGTCCGGCGGGGGCGTTGCGGCGCAGCGCCGCCAGGATGTCGTCACGGGCGGCCATGGGTCCTCCGGTAGAGGTCGCGGAAGCTCTCGGGGGGCGGCGCCGGCAGGTCGCGCTGCCGCCCCCAGGCGCCGGCGAGGCGGGCCATGAGCCCGGCGGGCAGCAGGCGCATGGCGGCGCGCGCCAGCCGGCCGGCGAGGGCGTAGCGCCAGGTGGAGCCGAGCACCCAGGCGGTGAGCTTCAGGCCGAGCGTCTTGCCGGCCGGGGCGTGGCCGCCGCGCACCAGCACCTGCCGCCAGGCGAGCAGCTGGTGGTGCAGGTCGATGCGCACCGGGCAGACGTCGGCGCAGGAGCCGCACAGCGTCGAGGCGAAGGGGAGGGTGGCGTGGGCGCCGTCGCGCTGCGCCGGCGAGAGGACCGAGCCGATGGGGCCGGGCACCGTGGTGCCGTAGCTGTAGCCGCCCGAGCGCCGGAAGACCGGGCAGGTGTTCATGCAGGCGCCGCAGCGGATGCAGGAGAGCGCGCGCCGGAAGGGGTCGCGACCCAGGAGCGCGCTGCGCCCGTTGTCGACGAGCACCAGGTGGAGCTCGCCGCCCGGCTTGGGGCCGAGGAAGTGGGTCGAGTAGGTGGTGACCGGCTGGCCGGTGGCGCTGCGGGCGAGCAGCCGCAGGAAGACGCCCAGGTCGGCGGCGCGCGGCACCAGCTTCTCGATCCCCATGCAGGCGATGTGGAGCGGCGGCAGCGCCGTCCCCATGTCGGCGTTCCCCTCGTTGGTGCAGACGACCACGGCGCCGGTGTCGGCCACGGCGAAGTTGACGCCGGTGATGCCGGCCTGCGCCTCCAGGAACTTCCGGCGAAGGTGGCCGCGCGCCGCCTCGGTCAGGTACTTGGGGTCGCTGGCGCCGGCGGCGGTGCCGAGCTTCTCGTGGAAGAGCTCGCCGATCTCCTCCTTCTTGATGTGGATGGCCGGCAGGACGATGTGGCTCGGCGGCTCGTGGCGGAACTGGACGATGCGCTCGCCGAGGTCGGTGTCGACCACCTCGACGCCGCGCGCCTCGAGGTACGGGTTGAGGCCGCACTCCTCGGTGAGCATCGACTTCGACTTCACCACCCGGGTGACGCCGCGCTCGGCCAGGAGCCCGTGGACGATCCGGTTGTGCTCCTCGGCGTCGCGGGCCCAGTGGACCACCGCGCCGCGGGCGGCGGCGTTCCGCTCGAAGGTCTCGAGGTAGCCGGCCAGGTTGGCCATGGCGTGGGCCTTCACGGCCTGGGCCAGCTCGCGCAGCCGCTCCCACTCCGGGATCTGGGCGGCGGCCCGGTCGCGCTTCACGCGGACGAACCAGAGCGCCTGGTCGTGCCAGTGGGCGCGCGGCTCGTCGGCGGCGAAGCGGGCGGCCGCCTCCGGGTGGCTCACCTCGGCGCGGGCGGTCACGCGGCCTCCCCGAGCAGCACCTGCGCCACGTGGAGCACCTTGACGTCGCGCCGCTCGCGCCGCGCCAGGCCGTCGAGGTGCATGAGGCAGCTCATGTCGACCCCCGTGATCACCTCGGCGCCGGCCTGCCGGTGGTCGTCGAGCCGGTCGCGCCCCATGAGGCAGCTCACCTTCTCCTCGGTGACGGCGAAGGTGCCGCCGAAGCCGCAGCACTCGTCGGCGCGCGACGGCTCGACGAGCGTGATGCCGTCGAGCGTCGAGAGGAGCGTCTTCACCTTGTCGAAGGGGGGCACCCGCCGCTCGGAGCCGCTGCCGAGCCGCAGCTCGCGCAGGCCGTGGCAGCTCCGGTGGAGGCCGACCGTGTGCGGGTAGCGCCCCTCCACCCGGCGCACGCCGAGCACGTCGTGCAGGTACTCGCAGAGCTCGTAGGTGTTCTCGCGGACCTTCTGCAGCGACGGGTGATCCGGCGCCAGCCCCGGGTACTGGTGCTTGACCATCGAGACGCAGCTGCCGCTCGGCGCCACCACGTGATCGTAGGGCGCGAAGGTGGAGAGGAACTTCTCGGCGAGGGGCCGGGCGTCGTCGGCCTGGCCGGCGTTGGCCATCGGCTGGCCGCAGCAGGTCTGGTCCTCGGGGAAGACCACCTTGCAGCCGTACCGCTCGAGGAGCCGCAGCGTCGCGACCGCCACCTGCGGGTAGAGCTGATCGACGTAGCACGGGACGAAGAGGGCGACGGTCGGCATGCGGGCGAATCTTGCGCCCCGTCGCCAGGGGGCGGCAAGCAAGGGGCGGGGAGGACCTGGCGACCGGTCGGGGGGCCGGCCCGACAGGTGTCCCGGCCGGGGTGACCGGCTGTCCGCGCCCTGCCGAACAGGTCCTCCCTCTCACGACCCGGAGTCGTGCAGCCGCCAACGCTCCCGACCCGGAGTCATCAACTTCCGACCCGGAGTCGTGCAGATTTGACCACGATCAAGGACCGAAAGTGGACGATTCGCGCAAGAATGGCAGTCTGCGAAGTTCAGGCGCGCACGGATTGCGTCAACCTGCGACAGAAACGCACAGGAGGAGACACCTTTGACCGACCACGAGAAGGCTGCCTTCGCGAGGAAGATCGGCCGCCCAGGTCAGGTGAAGCTCCTCCTCGTGGCCGCGCTTGGCGTCGCCATCCTGGGGGCCATCGCGGGCCTGGCCTACTTCCGGGCGCACCCGGCCGGCCCGGAGGCCGTGGCGGCGACGGCCGCGCCGCCCCGCCCGCTGCCGAACGGCGTCACCGCCGCCGACATCACCTTCGGCATGGCCTCGCCCTTCACCGGCGCCACCAAGGAGCTCGGCCGCGGCATGAAGACCGGCGTCGAGCTGGCCTTCGCCGAGGCCAATGCGGCCGGCGGCGTGCACGGCCGGCAGCTGCGGCTGCTCGCGCTCGACGACGGCTACGAGCCCGAGCGGACGCGCTCGGTGATGAAGGAGCTCGTCGAGCAGCGCAAGGTCTTCGGCATCGTCGGCAACGTCGGCTCCATCACCGCCGCCGTCTCGGTCCCCTACGTCGGCGAGAAGAAGGTGCTCTTCCTCGGCGCGCTCTCGGGCGCGCCGGTGCTGCGCAAGACGCCGCCCGACCGCTACGTCTTCAACTTCCGCCCGAGCTACGCGGAGGAGACGGCCGCGGCCGTCCGCTACCTCACCGAGGTGCGGCGCCTGCCGCCCTCCGCCATCGCGGTCTTCCGGCAGGACGACGACTTCGGCGCGGCCGGCCTGGCCGGCGTGGAGCAGCAGCTGCGGCGCATCGGCGCCGACCCGTCGCGCCTCCTCGTCATGACCTACCGGCGCAACTCCGGCGAGGTGGCCAAGGCGGTGGAGCAGCTCGCCCGGGCCGCCGAGGTGCGCGCCGTGGTGATGGTGGCCACCTACACCGCCGCGGCCGAGTTCATCGAGAAGGCCCGCGACGCCGCGGACCGGCCCATCGCCTTCACCAACGTCTCCGCCGTCGACTCGAACGCGCTCGCCGACCAGCTGCTGCAGGCGGGCGGGCGCTACACCGAGGACGTGGTGGTGACGCAGATCGTGCCGCTGCCCACCTCGCGCGCCACGGCGGTGGCCCGCTACCGCCAGCTCCTCGAGACGAACGCCCTGGGCGACCGGCCCGGGTTCCTCACGCTGGAGGGGTTCGTGGTGGGCGAGATCCTGGTGGAGGCGCTCCGCCGCGCCGGCCCCGAGCTCGACACCGAGCGGCTGGTGGCGGCGCTCGAGGGGATCCGCGATCTCGACCTCGGCTTCGGCACGCGCATCGCCTTCGGTCCCGGCGAGCACCAGGGCTCGCACAAGGTCTGGGGGACCACCCTGCAGCCGGACGGCAGCTACGCGCCGCTCGACCTCGAGTGAGGATCCCCATGCGCACCGCCCTCGCCCTCGCGGCGTCGCTCGCGCTCGCCGCGCCGGCCGCCGCCCAGGACCTCGTCTTCGGCATGTCGGCCCCGTTCTCCGGCGCGGCCAAGGAGCTGGGCCGCTCCATGAAGGTCGGCATCGACGTGGCCTTCGCCGCGGTCAACGACGCCGGCGGCGTCAACGGCCGGCGCGTGCGGCTCGCCGCCATGGACGACGGCTACGACCCGGGGCGCGCCCTCGCGGCCGTGAAGGCGCTCCGCGAGAAGTACCAGGTGCTCGGCTACCTCGGGAACGTCGGCTCGCAGGCCGCGGCCGACATGCTCCCCTGGGTGCTCGACCAGCGGCTGCTGGTCTTCGGCACGCTCTCCGGGGCGCGCGCCCTGCGCCAGGAGCCGCCCGACCGGTACGTCTTCAACTTCCGGCCGAGCTACCAGGAGGAGACCGTCGCCGCCGTGAAGTACCTCGTCGAGCTGCGCCGGGTGCGCCCCGGCGAGATCGCCGTCTTCTACCAGGACGACGCCTTCGGCGAGGCCGGCTGGGACGGCGTGGCCAAGGCGCTGCGGCGCTACCGGGTCGACCCGGCCACGGCGCTCCGGATGACCTACAAGCGCAACACCGCCGACGTGGAGGAGGCCGTCAAGGCGCTGCGGCAGCGCCACGGCGTGAAGGCGGTGGTGATGGTGGCCACCTACAAGGCGGCGGCCCGCTTCATCGGCAAGGTGCGCGCCGCCGGGCTCGACCCCGTCTTCACCAACGTCTCGCCGGTGGGGAGCACCGAGCTCGCCGAGGAGCTCCGGGCGCTCGGGCCGGGCGTGGCGAACGGGGTGGTGGTGACGCAGGTGGTGCCATTGCCGACCTCGAGCGCCACCGCCATCCTGCGCTACCGCGACGCCTTGAAGCGCTACGCGCCGGACGAGCCGCCCGACTTCCTCTCGCTGGAGGGCTGGGTGCTCGCCAACCTGCTGGTGGAGGGGCTGAAGCGGGCCGGCCCGGCCCCCACCGGCGAGAAGCTGGTCGAGGCGCTCGAGGGGCTCCGCGACCTCGACGTCGGCATCGGCGTGCCGCTCGGCTTCGGGCCGAGCGAGCACCAGGCGTCGCACAAGCTCTGGGGCACGATGCTCGACGGCCAGGGCAAGTACCACACCATCGATCTGGAGTAGGGGGCGCCCTCTCCCTCGAGGAGACTCGAGGAGGGAGAGGGGGCCAAGGGTTGCTACTCGTTTGCGGCCGCGGGCGGCTCCACCGCGTGGAGCTCCGGCTCGGGCGCCAGCTTGGGCGTCCAGAACCGGTTCCGCAGGTCGTCGAGCACCGAGTAGACGACCGGGACGATGCCGAGCGTCAGCACCGTCGAGGTG